>NZ_JBHXSG010000026.1:0-96810 GCF_042714835.1 Streptomyces sp. NPDC058678
TCCACCTCTCCGAGGAATTCCAGCTCCACCCCGAACAGTCCACCGACGCCATCGTCATCCACCACCCCGAAGCCAAATACTTCAACGCACGCTGAGACACGTCTCACCGAGCGCGCTGACCGGATAAGTCGTACACTGGTCGGTCCATCGCAGGCCGGTTCCCCATGTGGGAACCGGCCTGATCGTCCCTCAAGGAGGTGCGCCCGGATGACCAGTACGGTCCCTGCGCCAGACACTCGTACGGCCGAAGGCTCAGCCCTGCAAGCCGTGCTCCTCGACATGGACGGAACCCTGGTGGACACCGAGGGCTTCTGGTGGGACGTCGAGGTCGAGATCTTCGCCGGCCTCGGTCACACCCTCGACGACTCCTGGCGCCATGTCGTGGTCGGCGGCCCCATGAGCCGCAGCGCGGGGTTCCTGATCGAGGCCACCGGTGCCGACATCGCTATCGCGGAGCTCACCGGGCTGCTGAACCAGGGCTTCGAGGACCGTATCGACCGTGCCCTGCCGCTGATGCCGGGCGCGACCCGTTTGTTGGCCGAACTTGCCGCGCACGAGATCCCGACGGCCCTGGTCTCCGCGTCGCACCGGCGCATCATCGACCGGGTGCTCACCTCGCTCGGTCCCCAGTACTTCGCCCTGACGGTCGCCGGTGACGAGGTGGGGCGCACCAAGCCGCACCCCGATCCGTATCTCTTCGCCGCCGCCGGCCTCGGCGTGGATCCGGCCAGATGCGCGGTCGTCGAGGACACCTCGACCGGCGTGGCTGCGGCGGAGGCAGCGGGCTGCCATGTGGTGGCGGTGCCCTCCGTGGCGCCCATCGCCCCGGCCGCCCGGCGCACCGTTGTGACCTCGCTCGAAGAGGTGGACCTGGCATTTCTGCGCGGCCTGATGACGGAAATGCCTTAGGCGTTCACCCAGCGTGCAGCGCCGATAGGGTACTAATTCCACGAGGGTAATTCGGCCGCGACGGACGGCCGAATTCCGGTATTGGATCAGACCGCGGAGGATGTGACGTTCCCCACTCGGCGCGGGGTCGACAGGGTGCCGGGTGCATGGTCTTCGCTCCCTGTCGAGGCGCTGAGGCGTGCCCTTGTGTCCTGATTCGTGAAACCCTGCACTAATCCTTCCGTCCTCGGGTTTTCGGTCTGTCCGCAGCCGGTTTCGCTGCGTGATGGGGCCTCAACTCCGGTGGCTGCGAACCGTCCTGCAGGTGCGGACTAATCTCCTAGCGAGAACCTCGCCCTTACCCCGTGATCCGCTGCGACACCCATGCATGCCGGGTACACGGACTCGACAGCTCTGGAGAAACTCGAGCATGAACCGCAAGACTTTGGTGCTGCCGGCCGTGATCGGCCTGCTCGCGCCGGTGCTCGCCGCCTGCGGTGGGTCCGGCAGCGGGAGTGACAACGACGGTGCGATCGTCGTCGGCACCACGGACCGGTTCACCGCCTCGAAGGACGCCCCCGCGCCTCTCGACCCGGCGTACGCCTACGACGTCGGCACCTGGAACATCCTGCGCCAGACCGTGCAGACCCTGATGATCCAGCCGAAGGGCGAGGGTGAACCCGTACCGGAGGCCGCCCAGAGCTGCGGCTTCACCGACTCCGGCAACGAGCGCTACGCCTGCAAGCTCCGGGACGGCCTGAAGTTCGCCAACGGCGACGCCGTCACCGCCGAGGACGTGAAGTTCTCGATCGACCGCGCCCTCGCCATCAAGGCCGACAGCGGTGTGTTCGCCCTGCTGTCCACCATCGACACCATCGAAACGCAGGGCGACAACGAAGTCATCTTTCATCTCAAGACCGCGGACGCCACCTTCCCGTTCAAGCTGTCGACCCCCGTCGCCGGCATCGTCGACCCGGACGACTACGAGAAGGGCAAGCTGCGCGACGGCTTCGACGTGGACGGCTCGGGCCCGTACACGCTGCGGGCCGAGGTCAAGAACGACGAGCTCGTCGACGCCGTGTTCACCAAGAACCCCAACTACAAGGGGACGCTGAAGGTGAACAACGACGAGATCAGCCTGCGCTCCTTCGAGGGTGCCGACGCCATGGGGACCGCGCTCGACAAGGGCGACATCGACGTGATGACCCGCACCATGTCGCCGGAGCAGATCAACAAGCTCACCAACGCCACGGACGGCGACATCGACATCGTCGAGACGGCCGGCCTGGAGATCCGCTACCTGGGCTTCGACACCAACGCCCCGACGGTGAAGTCCAAGGCGGTCCGCCAGGCGATGGCCCAGCTGATCAACCGCAGCGAACTCGTCTCCAAGGTCTACGGCTCCCAGGCCGAGCCGCTGTTCTCCATGGTCCCGGCCAGCATCACGGGTCACTCCAACGCGTTCTTCAACAAGTACGGCGACCCGAACGTCACCAAGGCCAAGTCCCTGCTGAGCCAGGCCAACGTCACCGCCCCGGTGAAGCTGACGCTGCACTACACGACCGACCACTACGGCCCGGCCACCAAGCAGGAGTTCGAGGTGCTGCAGAAGCAGCTCAACGACAGCGGCCTGTTCGACGTCAGCATCGAGGGCGCCCCCTGGTCGACCTTCCGCTCCGCCGAGCAGAAGGGCGAGTACGACGTCTACGGCATGGGCTGGTTCCCGGACTTCCCGGACGCCGACAACTACCTCGCGCCGTTCCTGGACAAGGACAACACCATCGGCTCGCCGTATGTGAACAGCGAGATCCGCAACACCCTCATCCCGGAGTCCCGCCGTGAGGCGGACCGGCTGTCCGCGGCCGCCAGCCTGACGGACATTCAGGACATCGTCGCGGACGACGTTCCCGTCCTGCCGCTGTGGCAGGGCAAGCAGTACGTCGCCGCCCGCGACGACGTCACGGGGACCGCGTACGCGCTCAACTCCTCCTCGACTCTTCAGCTGTGGGAGCTCGGCCGTGGTGTGAGCGGCTGAACCTCCCCTGCCCGGGGCCCGGGAGGGTGGCCCCGGGGTCCCGAAATCGACGACAAGGCACCTGCTCGTGAATAAGCGCAACCCGTGGCCGGTCCTGCCCATCGTGGCAGGGCTGGCCTCCGGCCTGTTGACCGGCTGCGGAACGGGGTCCGGCGACTCCGGGGGGAGCGGCTCCTCGGTGGTGATGGGGATGTCCGACGACGTCCTGGCCACCGACCCCGCCTCCGGCTACGACCCCGGCTCCTGGCTGTTGTTCAACAACGTCTTCCAGTCGCTCCTGAGCTTCCCCAGGGGCGCCACGGAACCGCAGCCGGAGGCCGCCGAGGAGTGCTCCTTCACAGACACGCGGACCCAGGTCTACGAGTGCACCCTGAAGGACGGCCTCAAGTTCAGCAACGGTGACTCGCTCACCTCAGAGGACGTCAAGTTCTCCTTCGACCGCATGCTGAAGATCAACGACAACGCCGGTCCCGCGATCATGTTCCCCATGCTGGAGAAGGTCGAGACCCCGGACGAGAAGACGGTGGTCTTCCACCTCAACACGCCGGACGCCACCTTCCCGAGCAAGATCGCCTCGGGTGCCGGCTCCATCGTCGACCACACCCAGTACGACGCCGACGGGCTGCGCGAGGACGGCGAGGCCGTCGGCTCCGGCCCGTACGAGCTGGACTCCTTCGGCGAGGACGAGGCCGTCTTCTCGGTCAACGAGAACTACGAGGGCACCGCCGACCCGCAGAACACCGGCGTCACGCTGAAGTTCTTCCACGGAGACCAGTCCGCACTGAAGAAGTCCCTGCTCGACAACAAGGTCGACATCGCCTACCGCGGCCTGTCCGCGAGCGACATCGCCGACATCGAGCAGGCCGACGACAGCTCCGGCGTGGAGATCGTCGAGGGCAGCAGCGCCGAGGTCCAGCACCTGGTCTTCAACATGGACGACCCGGTCGCCGGACAGCTCGGCGTCCGCAAGGCCATCGCCCACCTGCTCGACCGCGACGCCCTCATCAAGGACGTCTACCAGGGCACCGCCACCCCGCTGTACTCGATCATCCCGGCGGGCATCTCCGGCCACAACACGGCCTACTTCGACACCTACGGCGCCCGCCCCTCCAAGGCCAAGGCCGCCGCCGCCCTCCAGGCCGACGGCATCACCGGCAAGGTGAAGCTGACCCTCTGGTCGACCCCGTCCCGCTACGGCCCCGCCACCGACGACGAGCTGACCGCGATCGCCGAACAGCTCAACGCCAGCGGCCTGTTCGACGCCGAGGTGCAGTCCGTCGCCTTCGACCAGTACGAGCAGGACATCGCCGACGGCAAGTACGGCGTCTACGTCAAGGGCTGGGTGCCCGACTACCCGGACGCCGACAACTTCACGGCCCCCTTCTTCGGCGAGGGCAACGTGCTGAGCAACAACTACGCCAACAAGGCGATCACCGGCACGCTCATCCCGCAGACCGCCGCCCAGAGCGACCGCGCCGCGACCGACGACCCCTACGGCAAGCTCCAGGACATCGTCGCCGACGAACTCCCGGTCCTGCCCGTCTGGCAGGCCAAGCAGTACGCCGTCACCCGCGACGACGTCTACGGCCTGGAGTACTGCCTCGACGCCTCGACCGTGTTCCGGTTCTGGGAGCTCAGCAAGGGCTGAACAACGGCCGTACGAACGCCGAGGGCGCCCCCGCTTGTGAGCGGGGGCGCCCTCGGCGTCGTAGGACCGCTTACTGTGCGCCGGGGCGCACCAGTCCGCTCTCGTACGCGTACACCGCCGCCTGGACCCGGTCGCGCAGCCCCAGCTTGGTGAGGACGTGACCGACGTGCGTCTTGACGGTGGTCTCGCTGACGAAGAGGTCGGCGGCGATCTCCGCGTTGGACAGGCCGCGCGCCACCAGCTTCAGCACCTCCACCTCACGGTCGGTGAGGGTGTGCAGCGTGTCCGGGACCGGTTCCTCGCCGGACGGCAGATGCGTGGCGTACTTGTCGAGAAGCCGGCGCGTGATGCTCGGCGCGAGCATCGCCTCGCCCGCGGCCACCACCCGGATCGCCTGGACCAGCTCGTTGGCCGGGGCGTCCTTGAGCAGGAACCCGCTGGCTCCCGCGCGCAGCGCCTCCACCACGTACTCGTCGAGGTCGAACGTGGTCAGCACCAGCACCTTGGCCGGACCGTCCCGCCCGGGCCCGGTGATCTGCCGCGTCGCCTCCACACCGTCCATCCGCGGCATACGGATGTCCATCAGCACCACATCGGGCTGCAGTGCACGCACCTGGTCGATGGCCTGGAGGCCGTCTCCGGCCTCGCCGACGACCGCGAGATCCTGCTCGGCCTCCAGAATCATCCGGAAGCCGGTACGCAGCAGCGGCTGGTCGTCGACCAGTAGGACGCGGATGGCCACGTAAGTCTCCTTCGCTAGTCCGGCCCCATTCTGCCCTGCGTCGCGTCCCCGGACTCCAGCGCCCTCACCGCCAGCGGATACGGCGGGGGAGTGCCGCCGAACTCCGGGCAGTGGGCCTGGTGGTCGCACCAGCCGCACAGCTTGGTGGGGCGGGGCCGCCATTCGCCGGTGTCCGTGGCCTCCCGGATCGCCTCCCACAGCGCGTGCAGCTTGCGCTCGACGCGCTCCAGGTCCGCGAGGACGGGGTCGTAGGTCAGGACGTCACCGCTGCCGAGGTAGACGAGCTGGAGCCGGCGCGGGATCACGTTCTTCAGCCGCCACACCACCAGGGCGTAGAACTTCATCTGGAACAGGGCACCCTCGGCGTACTCGGGCCGGGGCGCCTTGCCCGTCTTGTAGTCGACGATCCGCACCTCACCGGTGGGCGCCACGTCGACCCGGTCGATGATCCCGCGCAGCTTCAGCCCGGAGTCCAGCTGGGCCTCGATGAACAGCTCGCGCTCGGTGGGCTCGAGCCGGGTGGGGTCCTCCAGCGTGAACCAGCGCTCCACCAGCCGTTCCGCCTCGCCGAGCCAGCGCGCCAGCCGCTCGCCCTCCGGGTCGTCGGCGAACAGCTCGACGACCTCGGGGCGACTCTCCCTGAGCCGGTCCCACTGGCCGGGGATGAGCGACTTGGCGCGGGGCGCGGTCCGCTCCACGGCCGGGGCGTCGAAGAGCCGCTCCAGCACCGCGTGCACCAGCGTGCCTCTGGTCGCCGCCTCGCTCGGCTTCTCGGGCAGCCGGTCGATCACCCGGAACCGGTACAGCAGTGGGCACTGCATGAAGTCACTGGCACGCGAGGGCGACAGGGAGGTCGGCGCTATGGCCGTGGACCGGACCGGGGCCGACGTGGCCGCGGTGTCCACTGCCTCTGTCGCCGCCGGCTCGGCCGTGACCGGCTGCTCCACCTCTGTGGTGTCGCCGCCGGTGGCCGCTGTGACGCCCTCTGCGCTCGTCTCCATGACGACAGACCATACGGCCCGCCACTGACAGTGACCCAGTCGCGGTCGCGGCCGGTGCGAGGACGGAGGAAACACGGGGGTGCCGGGCGGAACGGGTCGCGACTGCCGCATACCATCGACCCGAGACCCTCCCGTCCGGCAGGCGCGGGAGACGCTTCGAACGAGGGGACACCGTGGACGAGAGCGGCGGTAGCGGACAGCCGCGGCCCGGCAACGACGAGTCGGCCGAGCACCACGCAGCACCTGCGACCCCGGCCCCGGATCCCGCACGCCCCGACCCGGCCCCGAAGCCCACCGGCACCGACAAGACCACTCCACCCGACGAACCGACCATGGTCGTACGACGGTTGGACCCGCCCCACGAGGACGAAACGGGGAGCGCCGCGACGGACAGCGACGCCGAGCGCCCCGAGGAGCAGGTCCCCGCAGACCAAGCGCAGGGCCCAGACGCCGCCCCGCCGCCCGCCGCCACGACCCGCCCCGAGGGCCGCCCTCACACCGAACCCCCCGTCGGCGATCATGCGCCCGCCGCCCCCACACCCGGCCCCGAGGACCGCCCCCACCACGACACCACTGCCGCCGACCGCACCCTCGCCCACTCCGGTCTCGCCAAGGGCCGTCCGCCCAGGCGCCCCCGGGAACCCGGGCCCGGCGGTGGGCTGCTGATGGGGCGGCCGTTCGGGGTGCCGGTGTATGTCGCGCCCAGCTGGTTCCTCGTCGCCGCCCTGATCACCTGGGTGTTCGGCGGCCAGCTGGACCGCGTGCTGCCGGAGCTCGGCGCCGCCCGCTACCTGGTCTCCCTCTTCTTCGCGATCGCCTTCTACGCCTCCGTGCTCGTCCACGAACTGGCCCACACGGTCGCGGCCCTCCGCTTCAAGCTGCCCGTCCGCCGCATCCAGCTCCAGTTCTTCGGCGGGGTCTCCGAGATCGAGAAGGAGGCCGAGACCCCGGGACGGGAGTTCTGGCTGGCCTTCGTCGGCCCGCTGCTCTCCCTCGCCCTCTCCGGCCTCTTCTACCTCGCCCTGCTGCCCGTCGAGCCCGGCACGGTCCCGGGCGTGCTGCTGGCCGGCCTGATGATCTCCAACCTCATCGTCGCCGCCTTCAACCTCCTGCCCGGCCTGCCCCTCGACGGCGGCCGCATGCTCCGCGCGATCGTATGGAAGATCACCGGCAAGCCGATGAGCGGCACCATCGCCGCCGCCTGGGTCGGCCGCGCCCTCGCCGTCTGTGTCCTGATCGGCCTTCCCCTGCTCACCCAGTCCGGGGCGCTCGGCTCCAACGCCGAGGACAACGTCGGCATGGACACCGTCATGGACGCCCTGCTCGCCGCGATCCTCGCCGCCATCATCTGGACCGGCGCCGGCAACAGCCTGCGCATGGCCCGCCTGCGCGAGCACCTGCCCGACCTGCGGGCCCGCAACCTCACCCGCCGCGCGGTCCCCGTGGAGACGAACACCCCCCTCTCCGAGGCCCTGCGCCGCGCCAACGCGGCCGGCGCCCGCGCCCTGGTCGTCGTCGACGCCGACGGCAACCCGCTGTCCCTCGTCCGCGAGGCCGCCATCGTGGGCGTGCCGGAGCACCGCCGTCCCTGGGTCGCCGTCAGCGGCCTCGCCCAGGACCTCACCGAGGGGATGCGCGTCTCCGCGGAGCTGGCCGGTGAGGACCTCCTGGAGACCCTGCGCGCCACCCCGGCCACCGAGTACCTGGTCGTCGAGGAGACCGGCGAGATCTACGGTGTCCTGTCGGCGGCCGATGTGGAGCGGGCTTTCGTGAAGGCGATGGCCCGCCCGAACTGAACACCGGGTGGTCGGCGCATCCCCCAAACGCCGGTAGGCTGGTCACATGTCCGAACCGACCGGTGCCGCCCGCAGGCGCGGGCCCTTCAAGGTCGGGGACCAGGTTCAGCTGACCGACCCCAAGGGCCGCCACTACACGTTCACGCTCGAGGCCGGGAAGAACTTCCACACCCACAAGGGTTCCTTCCCGCACGACGAACTGATCGGTGCTCCCGAGGGCAGCGTTGTCCGCACCACCGGGAACGTCGCCTACCTCGCGCTGCGCCCCCTGCTCCCCGACTACGTCCTGTCCATGCCCCGCGGGGCAGCCGTCGTCTACCCGAAGGACGCGGGGCAGATCCTCGCCTTCGCCGACATCTTCCCCGGCGCACGCGTCGTCGAGGCCGGCGTCGGCTCCGGCTCGCTCAGCAGCTTCCTGCTGCGCGCCATCGGCGACCAGGGCATGCTGCACTCCTACGAGCGCCGCGAGGACTTCGCCGAGATCGCCCAGCAGAACGTGGAACGCTACTTCGGCGGCCCGCACCCGGCCTGGCAGCTCACCGTCGGCGACCTCCAGGACAACCTGAGCGATCCCGACGTCGACCGGGTCATCCTGGACATGCTCGCCCCGTGGGAGTGCCTGGAGGCCGTCTCCAAGGCGCTCGTCCCCGGCGGCATCCTGTGCTGCTACGTGGCGACCACCACCCAGCTCGCCCGGACCGTCGAGTCCATCCGCGAGATCGGCTGCTTCAACGAGCCGTCCGCCTGGGAATCGATGATCCGCAACTGGCACGTCGAGGGCCTGGCTGTCCGCCCGGACCACCGGATGATCGGCCACACCGGCTTCCTGCTCACCGCCCGCCGCCTCGCCGACGGCGTCGAGCCGCCCATGCGCCGCCGCCGCCCCGCCAAGGGCGCCTACGGCGATGACTACACGGGCCCCAACGCCGACGCGGGCGCAGGCCGCTAGAGCACGCTCCCGGGGCGGCCCCCTGCCGCGACAACGCACAAACGCCGTGGCCGAGTTCCCCCAGACCTCCGGGAACTCGGCCACTGCGCATCCATGTTGACGCGGAGCCAGAATCCGTGGAAACCATGGCTCGGCCCGCAGAGCCAGTGCCCTGTGAACTGCCACCCCGCCGTTCCCCCGCACTGTGACGTGTGGCACCATGCAGGCCACCCCCACCGGTACAGCCCCACGGGAGACACTCCTAGTGCAGCAATCCGCCGTCCCGGAACTGGCACACACCCACACTCGTCCGATCCACTGGGTCGCCACCGCGACGGCCGTCGCCGCGGTGGTGGCCCTCTCCTCGGTCCTGCAACCCAACCCGGCCACGGCGGCCCAGGCGGCCGGCCCGGAGACCAAGGGCGCCCCGGCCGTCACCGCGCCCCCCGACCCCACGGGTGTCGACTTCCCGATCGAGTGCGGTCGCGTCAAGGAGCTCGTGCTGAAGAAGGCCTCCGGAGACCTTGACGGCGACGGCAGGCCGGAGACGGTGGTCGTGGTGCACTGCGACGCGGCGATGGGAACACCGCCCGACGGCGTGTACGTCCTCACCCGGGCGGCGGAGGGCGGCAAGCCCCGGGTGGTCGCCACCCTGGTCGACCCCAAGGACCGACGCACCGTGACCGACTTCGCCCTCCGGGACGGAGCCGTCCTCGCGACGCTCCTCGGCTACTCGTCCGCCGACGTGCCCAGTTGCTGCCCGGACGTCAAGGACAGCGTGAAGTGGGCGTGGAAGAACGGCGCGTTCGTGCGCTCGGCACCCGCCGGAGCACAGAACGTCTGAACCGCGCAACCCACGCTGTGAGAAATCAGACAGCGGTGACGGGATGTGGCGGCAAGGTCACTCGGCGTCAGGGCCGTAGAGCTCGACCTTGTCCGATACGCGGCGGACGTGGATGCAGTCGCCCGGACATTCCTTCGCGGAGTCCACCACATCGGTGAGAAGCGGCAACGGTACGGGCGTTGTGGCGCCCTTGTCCTGAAGGAGCTCGTCGCCGGAGCCCTTCACGTAGGCCAGGCCGTCGATGTCGAGCTCGAACACCTCGGGCGCGTACTGGGCGCAGATGCCGTCGCCGGTACACAGATCCTGGTCGATCCAGACCTCCAGATCCTCGCTGGTGGCCCCGGCCTGCTGCTGCACGCTCATCTCTCCTGCCGTTTCTGCGTCGAGCCGAACGGGAATCCGGCCAGCTCTGACGGGTGTTGAACACTTTGACCCTACCTCCGGCAGCTTTCCAATCATGTTCGGTGGGTATTCCCCTGGCGTGAGGGAGAGCGCAAGGGTGAAGATCGGACACACCTCGACAGTCTTTTGATCTAGGGGTTTCAATCGACACCCACCCAGGTAGGGTCTGGAAGCGTCCAGCTCCCCTTGGAGGAGGTGAGGACCGTGGCAGCCCACGACGACGACATGAACCGCGGCATCCGCCCGGGACGAGGGTCCGAAGACCCCGTCGGGCAGATTGCCTACCTTGAGCAGGAGATCGCCGTCCTGCGACGTAAGCTCGCCGACTCTCCGCGACACACGAGGATTCTCGAAGAGCGGATCGTCGAGCTGCAGACCAACCTGGCCGGCGTGTCCGCTCAGAACGAGCGGCTCGCCAACACGCTCCGTGAGGCCAGAGACCAGATCGTGGCTCTCAAGGAGGAAGTCGACCGGCTCGCGCAGCCGCCGGCCGGCTTCGGTGTCTTCCTGCAGGCGAACGAGGACGGCACCGCCGACATCTTCACCGGTGGCCGCAAGCTCCGGGTGAACGTCAGCCCCAGCGTCGAGGTCGACGAGCTCCGGCGCGGCCAGGAACTGATGCTCAACGAGGCTCTCAACGTGGTCGAGGCCATGGAGTACGAGAGCGTGGGCGACATCGTCACCCTCAAGGAGATCCTTGAGGACGGCGAGCGCGCCCTCGTGGTGGGGCACACCGACGAGGAACGGGTGGTACGGCTCGCCGAGCCACTGCTGGACGTCGTCATCCGTCCCGGCGACGCCCTCCTGCTCGAACCCCGTTCCGGCTATGTCTACGAGGTCGTACCGAAGAGCGAGGTCGAGGAACTCGTCCTCGAAGAGGTCCCGGACATCGGCTACGAGCAGATCGGCGGTCTGGGCGGCCAGATCGAGGCGATCCGCGACGCGGTCGAGCTGCCGTACCTCTACCCCGACCTCTTCAAGGAGCACGAACTGCGGCCGCCCAAGGGCGTCCTGCTGTACGGGCCTCCCGGATGCGGCAAGACGCTCATCGCCAAGGCCGTCGCCAACTCGCTGGCCAAGAAGGTCGCCGAGGTGACCGGACAGGCCACGGGCAAGAGCTTCTTCCTCAACATCAAGGGCCCCGAGCTCCTGAACAAGTACGTCGGCGAGACCGAGCGGCAGATCCGCCTCGTCTTCCAGCGTGCTCGTGAGAAGGCCAGCGAGGGCACCCCCGTCATCGTCTTCTTCGACGAGATGGAGTCCCTCTTCCGCACCCGTGGCTCCGGTGTCAGCTCGGACGTGGAGAACACCATCGTCCCGCAGCTGCTCGCCGAGATCGACGGTGTGGAGGGTCTGCAGAACGTGGTCGTGATCGGTGCCTCCAACCGTGAGGACATGATCGACCCCGCCATCCTGCGGCCCGGCCGGCTCGACGTGAAGATCAAGATCGAGCGTCCGGACGCCGAGGCGGCGAAGGACATCTTCGGCAAGTACCTCACCGAGCGACTCCCGCTGCACTCCGACGACGTCGGCGAGCACAGCGGCAGCAAGACCAGCACGGTCCAGAGCATGATCCAGACGGCCGTGGAACACATGTACGCCGAATCCGAGGAAAACCGCTTCCTGGAGGTCACGTACGCCAATGGCGACAAGGAAGTCCTCTACTTCAAGGACTTCAATTCCGGCGCCATGATCGAGAACATCGTGGGCCGCGCCAAGAAGATGGCGATCAAGGACTTCCTGGAACACAACCAGAAGGGCCTGAGGGTTTCCCACCTCCTGCAGGCCTGTGTGGACGAGTTCAAGGAAAACGAGGACCTGCCCAACACGACCAACCCGGACGACTGGGCCCGGATCTCCGGAAAGAAGGGCGAGCGGATCGTTTACATCCGAACGCTCATCACCGGAAAGCAGGGTGCGGACACCGGACGCTCCATCGACACGGTGGCGAACACCGGTCAGTACCTGTAAAAGACAGGGCGGCTGCGGGTGCCCTCACCGGGTACCCGCAGCCGACTGTTTTTCGGGCGAGGCTGGAGCAAGGCAATGACGCAAATGATCTCCCCACCAGCGCAGAGGCGTTCTAGGCTCTTCGGTACCGCCGAGTCGCGCAGTGCGGGGACGGGCACCGCACACGCACCGGAGCGCCAGCGGTACTTGAGCGGTGCCCCCGACCGAGGGCGCCGCCGGGCAAGGAGGGCCGCATGACCGTACGGCGAGTAATGGGCATCGAGACGGAGTACGGGATCTCCGTCCCCGGTCACCCCAACGCCAATGCCATGCTCACCTCGTCCCAGATCGTCAACGCCTACGCGGCGGCGATGCACCGGGCCCGCCGGGCCCGCTGGGATTTCGAGGAGGAGAACCCGCTGCGGGACGCGCGAGGCTTCGACCTCGCCCGCGAGGCCGCCGACTCCAGCCAGCTCACCGACGAGGACATCGGCCTGGCCAACGTGATCCTCACCAACGGCGCGCGGCTCTACGTCGACCACGCGCACCCCGAATACAGCTCTCCCGAGGTCACCAACCCCTGGGACGCCGTCCTGTGGGACAAGGCCGGCGAGCGGATCATGGCCGAGGCGGCCGAGCGTGCCGCCCAGCTCCCGGGCGCGCAGCCGATCCACCTCTACAAGAACAACACCGACAACAAGGGCGCCTCCTACGGGACGCACGAGAACTACCTGATGAAGCGGGAAACCGCGTTCTCGGACATCGTGCGCCACCTGACGCCGTTCTTCGTCTCCCGCCAGGTCGTCACCGGCGCGGGGCGCGTCGGCATCGGCCAGGACGGGCACGAGCACGGCTTCCAGCTCAGTCAGCGCGCCGACTACTTCGAGGTCGAGGTGGGCCTGGAGACCACCCTCAAGCGCCCGATCATCAACACCCGCGACGAGCCGCACGCCGACGCCGAGAAGTACCGCCGCCTGCACGTGATCATCGGCGACGCGAACCTCTCGGAGATCTCCACCTACCTGAAGCTGGGCACGACGGCGCTGGTCCTGTCCATGATCGAGGACGGCTTCATCGCCGTCGACCTGGCGGTGGACCAGCCCGTTCGCACCCTCCACCAGGTCTCCCACGACCCGACGCTCAAGCGTCTGGTCACGCTCCGCAGCGGCCGGACCCTCACCGCGGTCCAGCTGCAGATGGAGTACTTCGAGCTGTCGCGCAAGTACGTGGAGGAGCGGTACGGCGCGGACGCCGACGACCAGACCAAGGACGTCCTGGCCCGCTGGGAGGACACGCTCAACCGCCTGGAGAACGACCCCATGAGCCTGGCCGGCGAGCTGGACTGGGTCGCCAAGCGGGAACTCATGGAGGGCTACCGGCGCCGGGACGACCTCGACTGGGATGCCGCCCGGCTGCACCTGGTCGACCTCCAGTACGCCGACGTACGCCCCGAGAAGGGCCTCTACAACCGTCTGGCGGCCCGCGGCCGTATCAAGCGGCTGCTGAGCGACGACCAGGTCGAGCGGGCCCGTACGAAGCCACCGGAGGACACGCGCGCGTACTTCCGCGGCCGCTGCCTGGAGCAGTACGCCGACGACGTCGCCGCGGCCTCCTGGGACTCCGTGATCTTCGATCTGCCGGGCAGGGACTCGCTCCAGCGCGTTCCAACCCTCGAACCGCTTCGCGGAACGCGAAATCACGTCAAGGAGCTCCTGGACCGCTGCCGGACGGCAGAAGACCTGGTCAGGGTGCTGTCGGGCAACTGAGGGGGTACTCGGGGCCGACCCGGTCCCACAGGGTGGAATCCCCGGCGTCCGGGAATCATCGAGGTGGTCCCCGGACGTTGAGGGAACTGCGGGGCCGATCTCGGACCCTGCTTGTAGGGTCTGATCAAGAACGTCGAACCGAGCGGGGTGAGGGTTATGGCGACCAAGGACACCGGCGGCGGACAGCAGAAGGCGACGCGCAACACCGAGGAGGTCGAGGAGGCGCCCGAGGCGCAGGCATCCGAAGACCTCAAGGAGCGCCAGGAGAAGCTGAGCGACGACGTCGACTCGGTACTGGACGAGATCGACGACGTCCTCGAGGAGAACGCCGAGGACTTCGTGCGTTCCTTCGTGCAAAAGGGCGGTCAGTAACGCCCGTTGTCCGTCCCGGAGTCGGCCTGCGCACAGCAGGTCGTCGCCGGGACGGATGACCGGCGTCGGCACGGGTATGGTCCGTGCACAGATTTGATGATCGGCTCGGCCGTTCCCGTCGGGCCGCCGCCTTACGTGGAAGGAATCGCGTGGAAGCCAACCCTCGTAGCACCGGGCGTCTGCCGGCTGCCTTCCTGACGCCAGGCTCGTCCTCCTTCATGGACTTCCTGTCCGAACACCAGCCGGAGATCCTCCCGGGCAACCGGCAGCTCCCGCCCACCCAGGGCGTGATCGAGGCGCCGCACGGCACCACGATCGTGGCCGTGACGTTCCCCGGCGGTGTCGTGCTCGCCGGTGACCGGCGCGCCACGATGGGCAACGTCATCGCACAGCGCGACATCGAGAAGGTCTTCCCGGCCGACGAGTACTCGGCCGTCGGCATCGCCGGCACCGCCGGTCTCGCGGTCGAGATGGTGAAGCTCTTCCAGCTGGAGCTGGAGCACTTCGAGAAGGTCGAGGGTGCGCAGCTCTCGCTGGAGGGCAAGGCGAACCGCCTGTCGACCATGATCCGCTCCAACCTCGGCATGGCCATGCAGGGCCTGGCCGTGGTCCCGCTCTTCGCCGGGTACGACGTGGACCGGGGCAGGGGCCGCATTTTTTCCTACGACGTCACCGGCGGCCGTTCCGAGGAGCACAACTTCGCCGCCACCGGCTCCGGCTCGATCTTCGCCCGGGGCGCCATGAAGAAGTTCTTCCACGACGGCCTGACCGAGGCCGAGGCCACGATGCTCGTGGTGCAGGCCCTCTACGACGCGGCAGACGACGACTCGGCGACCGGCGGTCCCGATGTCGCCCGCCGGATCTACCCGATCGTCACCGTGATCACCGAGGACGGCTTCCGCCGCCTCAACGAGGACGAGTCCTCCGAGATCGCCCGCTCGATCCTGGAACGGCGCCTGGAGCAGCCCGACGGCCCGCGCGCCGCCCTGCTCTAGCCGACGAACCGGTTGGTGACAAGGTGATCCAGGGAATTCGACGGAACTCAGAAGAGAGGGACGGATAACCGGTGTCGACGCCGTTCTATGTCTCACCCCAGCAGGCCATGGCCGACCGGGCGGAGTACGCCCGCAAGGGCATCGCCCGTGGCCGCAGCCTGGTCGTGCTGCAGTACGCCGACGGCATCGTCTTCGTCGGCGAGAACCCGTCCCGTGCGCTGCACAAGTTCAGCGAGATCTACGACCGGATCGGCTTCGCGGCCGCCGGCAAGTACAACGAGTACGAGAACCTCCGCATCGGCGGCGTCCGCTACGCCGACCTGCGGGGCTACACCTACGACCGTGACGACGTGACGGCCCGCGGTCTGGCCAACGTCTACGCACAGACCCTGGGCACGATCTTCTCTTCCGCGGCCGAGAAGCCGTACGAGGTGGAGCTGGTCGTCGCCGAGGTCGGGGAGACGCCCGAGGGCGACCAGATCTACCGGCTGCCGCACGACGGTTCGATCGTGGACGAGCACGGCTCGGTCGCGGTCGGCGGCAACGCCGAGACGATCAGCACCTACCTGGACCAGCGTCACGAGGACGGCATGTCGCTCGCCGGGGCGCTGAAGCTGGCCGTCCAGGCCCTGTCCCGCGACACCAACGGCAGCGAGCGGGAGATCCCCGCGGAGCGGCTGGAAGTCGCGGTGCTGGACCGCACGCGCCCCCAGAAGCGCAAGTTCAAGCGCATCGTCGGCGGCCAGCTCGGCAGGCTGCTGGAGGCCGGCGGAGCGACCACCGAGGCGGAGAGCGCCGAGGAACCCGACGAGAAGTAGCCCACCGGGACCTGCTGTGCCCCGGCCGACCCTCGGCCGGGGCACAGGCGCTTCAGGAGGCCCGCGGTGGCGCCGTGGAGCCCCGTACGACCAGCTCGACGGGAATGTCCCCGGCCTCGGGCGTGCGGCCCTCCAGGACCGCCAGCAGGGCCCGCATCCCGCGTTCGCCGAACAGCTCCGCGTCCAGCCGTACGGTCGTCAGCTCCGGGTCGATGGCGGTGGCCAGGGCGAGGTCGTCGAGCCCGGTGACGGACACGTCGTCGGGCACCCGCAGGCCGAGGCGGCGCAGCGCCTTGTAGGCACCGGCGGCGAGCTTGTCGTCGTCGCAGACCAGCGCGGTCGGCCGGGGGCCGGGGGCGGACAGGGCGGCCTCGGCGGCGGTCACGGCGCCCTCGATGGAGATCGGCGCGCGAGCCGTGCGGACCGTGGTGCCGGGCACGGCGCCGACCCGGGCGGCCAGTTCGTCGGCACGCACCTCGAAGGTCCAGGACGGCACGTCCGCCGCGAGGTGCAGGAAGCGGCGGTGCCCCAGACCGAGAAGGTGCTCGGCGACCTGTCGTACGCCGTCCACGATGTCCAGGTTGACCGTGGCCGCTCCGAGGCTTCCGGAAGGGTCGCTGTCCAGCATCACCAGGGGCAGCTGGTCGCCGCGGATCGCGGTGAGCGCATCGGCGGCCATGGAGGAGGCGATGACGCCGTCCAGGGCGGCCTGCGCGGAGGCGAAGGGGTCCCGCGCGGGGCCGATGCCCTCGGGGGAGGGGTACAGAACCACGCCGAAGCCGTGTTCGGCGGCGACCCGGGCCGCGCCCGTGTAGACCCCCGCGAAGAACTCGGTCGTCAGCGCGGGGACCACCAGCAGCACCGTGCGGGTATGTCCCAGGCGCAGGTTGCGGGCGGCGAGATTGGGCCGGTAGCCCAGCTCGCGAGCGGCCTCCCGGACCCGCTCGGCCGTCGTCTCCGACACCCGTCCGCGCCACTTGTCGCCGAGGACCAGGGAGACCGCGGCCTGGGAGACGCCGGCGACCTGGGCGACGTCACGGCTGGTGGGGCGGGTGCTGCCTCGTGCCACCGGCTGCCTGCTCTTTCGTCTGGACGCGTGAACAGCGCACATGGTACGTATGACGGAGGACGTTATACGTAAAACCTCACGCGTCACCGGCGCACCGGGCGAGCGAAGGGCGGGACATGGCCGCGGGATACCTGGACATCCTCAGGGCGAGGCACGCCGTCCGGCTGCTCGCCGGCACGCTGGTGGGACGGCTGCCGAACGCGACCGCCGCGATCGCGATCGTGCTGTTCGTCCGCGCGGAGGGCGGCACCTACAGCCTGGCCGGCGGGCTCGCGGCCGCGTACGGCGTGGCCAACGCCGTGGGCCAGCCGGTGCTGGGTCGCCTGGTGGACCTGCACGGCCAGCCGCGCGTCCAACTGCCCGCCGCGCTCCTGTCGGCCCTCGCGATGGCCGCCTTCGCCTTCACGGGCACCGACCCGCTGCCGCTCGCCTACGCCGCCGTGGCGGCCGCCGGGCTCTTCACACCGCCCCTGGAGGGCGGCCTGCGCGCGCTGTGGCCGAACGTCCTCGCCAAGGAGGACCAGGTGCACACCGCGTACGCCATGGACGCGGTCGCCCAGGAAATCATGTTCACGGTCGGACCGTTGCTGGTGACGCTGTGCACGTCGCTGTGGTCGGCGCAGGCGGCGCTGCTCGTCCTGAACGCCGTCGGCGTGCTGGGCGCGCTCTCCGTGGTCGTTTCGCCGCCCTCGCGCGCGTGGCGCTCGGCGCCGCGCGAGGCGCACTGGCTCGGCGCCCTCAGGTCCCCAGGACTTCTCGCGCTCCTCGGCGCGTTCCTCTTCGTCGGCATCGCGCTCGGCTCCATCACCGTCGCCTCGGTGCCGTACGCGGACGACAACGGCGGTGACGCGGTGTATGGCTGGCTGATGGCGGGCATCGGCCTGGGCGCGCTCATCGGCGGCGTGTTCTACGGGGCGCGCCGGTGGACCGGCGAGCCTGCCCGGAGACTGCAGGTCCTGGTGGCCTTCCTGGCGGTGTGTTACCTGCCGCTGACGCTGATGCCGGGCGCGGTCGCCATGACACTGCTGACGGTCCTCGCCGGCGTCTTCCTCGCGCCCGCCATCGCCTGCGCGTTCGTACTGGTGGACCGGCACGCCCCGCGCGGGACGGTCACCGAGGCGTTCTCCTGGCTCGTGACGACGTTCACCGTGGGCGCGTCCCTCGGAACGGGCCTCGCGGGTCCGGTCGTCGAGGCGGGCGGGGCCCTGTGGGGCTTCGTCATGCCGGGCGCCGCGGGAGGCGTGTCGCTGCTGGTTCTGCTGGCCACCGGGCGGGTCCTCGCAGCTTCCGCCGGGGGCGCGGTGGTTGCGTCTTCATCGGAAAATGATCCAAACCGTGCTGTCGAACCCCGTTTCAGCTCGGGGGATCGGGCGTAATGTTCACTCATGGACCGCCGCATTTTCGGGCTGGAGAACGAGTACGGCGTCACGTGTACGTTCAGGGGACAGCGGCGCCTGTCTCCCGACGAGGTGGCGCGGTACCTCTTCCGCCGTGTCGTGTCATGGGGCCGCAGCAGCAATGTCTTTCTGCGAAACGGCGCCCGCCTCTATCTCGACGTGGGGTCACATCCGGAATACGCGACACCCGAATGTGACAACGTGACCGAACTGGTCACCCACGACAAAGCAGGCGAGCGCATTCTCGAAGGACTACTGGTGGACGCCGAACGACGCCTGCACGAGGAAGGAATCGCGGGCGACGTCTACCTCTTCAAGAACAACACCGACTCGGCGGGCAACTCCTACGGCTGCCACGAGAACTATCTGGTGGCCCGGCACGGGGAGTTCTCCCGGCTCGCGGACATCCTCATTCCGTTCCTCGTCACGAGGCAGCTTCTCTGCGGCGCCGGCAAGGTGCTGCAGACCCCGCGGGGCGCGGTGTACTGCGTCAGTCAGCGGGCCGAGCACATCTGGGAGGGCGTCTCCTCGGCGACGACCCGCTCCCGGCCGATCATCAACACCCGCGACGAACCGCACGCCGACGCCGAGCGCTACCGCCGCCTGCACGTCATCGTGGGCGACTCCAACATGTCCGAGACGACCATGCTGCTCAAGGTCGGCGCCACCGACCTCGTGCTGCGCATGATCGAGGCGGGCACCGTGATGCGCGACCTCACGCTGGAGAACCCGATCCGGGCGATCCGCGAGGTCAGCCACGACATCACCGGCCGCCGCAAGGTCCGCCTGGCCAGCGGACGCGAGGCCTCCGCCCTGGAGGTGCAGCGCGAGTACTACGAGAAGGCCGTGGACTTCTGCGAGCGCCGCGGCATCCGCACCGGCACCGTGGAACAGGTCCTGGAGCTGTGGGGCCGCACCCTGGACTCCATCGAGGCCGAGGACCTCGACCGGATCGGCACCGAGATCGACTGGGTCATGAAGTACAAGCTCATCGAGCGGTACCGGGCCAAGCACAACATGACCATGTCCCACCCGCGGGTCGCGCAGATAGACCTCGCCTACCACGACATCCACCGGCGTCGTGGCCTGTACTACCTGCTGGAGAAGAAGGGCCAAGCCGCTCGGATCTGCAACGACTTGAAGATCTTCGAAGGCAAGTCGGTTCCGCCGCAGACCACTCGCGCGCGACTGCGCGGCGACTTCATCAGGCGGGCGCAGGAACAGCGCCGTGACTTCACGGTCGACTGGGTCCACCTCAAGCTCAACGACCAGGCTCAGCGCACGGTGTTGTGCAAGGACCCGTTCCGTTCCGTGGACGACCGGGTGGAGAAGCTGATCGCGGGAATGTGAGTCGACGCGTTCCGGAAGAACGTCCGGAACGCAACACGGGCGCCGTACGTTTCACGTACGGCGCCCTTCTCACGCCGTAGAGTTGCGCGCACGCCATCAACAAGATCGATGATTACGAGGCCCCCACCGTGCGCCGACGCTCACTCCTCATCGCCGTACCCACAGGACTGGTCACGCTCGCCGGATGCGGCGACGACGAGTCCGGCTCCAGTGAGGCGAGCGACAGCGCGTCGCCCTCGGCGTCGGCCTCGCAGTCCGTCCCGGCGCCGAAGATCGTCGACGGGCCGCTTCCGGCGATCACCGCGGGCACCAAGTTCGGCGAGAAGCCGACGGTCGCCAAGGGCAGCGGCGACCCCTCCAAGAACCTCGCGG
The DNA here is from genome assembly GCF_042714835.1 of Streptomyces sp. NPDC058678. NCBI lineage: Bacteria > Bacillati > Actinomycetota > Actinomycetes > Kitasatosporales > Streptomycetaceae > Streptomyces > Streptomyces sp. NPDC058678. Next base: position 20,374 of record NZ_JBHXSG010000026.1, read on the forward strand.
TGAAGACGGTCACTCCGGGCAACGGCACCACCGTGGCCGAGAACGACTACATCCAGGCGAACTACCTCGGTCAGATCTGGGACACGGCGAAGGTCTTCGACAACTCCTACGACCGTAAGACGCCCCTGCTCATCCAGCTCGCCACGAGCAGCATCATCGACGGCTGGCGGTATGCCCTGGCCGGCAAGAAGACCGGCAGCCGGGTCGAGTTCTCCGTGCCGCCCACCTGGGGATACGGCAAGGAGGGCTACGCGGAGGGCGGTATCAAGGGCACCGACACGCTGGTCTTCGTCGTCGACCTGCTGGAGACGTTCAACGCCAAGAGCTCCGCCAAGGGCACGAACGTCGCCCAGGACAACGTGGACGTGCCGAAGGTCGGCACCAACACCGACGGCAAGGCGCCCTCCATCGAGATCCCCAAGAGCGACGCGCCGAAGAAGCTGGTCGCGAACTACGTCATCGAGGGCGACGGCGAAGAGGTCACCGCCGAGAACACCGTCCTCGTGCAGTACAAGGGTGTTCTGTGGGACTCCGGCAAGGAGTTCGACTCGACCTACGGCCGCAAGGCGCTGACGTCGTTCTCGCTCAAGCAGGTCGTCAAGGGCTGGTCGCAGGGCCTGACCGGCAAGAAGGTCGGCAGCCGCGTCCTCGTCGTCGTCCCGCCGGACCTGGGTTACGGCGACAGCCCGCCGGCCGGCAGCGACATCAAGAAGGACTCCACGCTGGTCTTCTCGGTGGACATCCTCGCGAAGATGTGACCCCACCGAGATGCAAGACTGTGTCTGTTGCCTTTCCGTACACAAGCAGGAGCTAGAGACGTGAGCATCGACAAGCCCGAGATCGACTTCCCGGGCGGCGAGCCCCCGGCGGACCTGGAGATCAAGGACATCTGGGAGGGCGACGGCGAGGTGGCGCAGGCGGGCCGGACCGTCACCGTCCACTACGTCGGCGTTGCCTTCAGCACCGGCGAGGAGTTCGACGCCAGCTGGAACCGTGGCACTCCGTTCAGCTTCCCGCTGGGCGGCGGCCGGGTCATCAAGGGCTGGGACCAGGGCGTGCAGGGCATGAAGGTCGGCGGCCGCCGCCAGCTGACCATCCCCGCCCACCTCGCCTACGGCAACCAGAGCCCGACCCCGGCGATCAAGCCCGGCGAGACGCTGATCTTCGTGGTCGACCTCCTCGGAGTCTGATCGCCGCAGACCGGTCTCGACCACCTGGGGCCCATGCCTGTCCGGGCATGGGCCCTCGGCTTTTGCCGCGCCACTTCGGGGCGGTACGGTCATCGTCCGTAAGCACCATAGGGAGGCGAAGGGCGTCGATGGCCATTGCCAAGGCCGAGCGACTGATGAACCTGGCGCTGTGTCTGCTCGGGACGCGGCGGCCGCTCAGCAAGCGCGAGCTGCGTGAGTCCATCGAGGCCTATCTGGAAGCCGGGTCGGACGACTCCTTCAACCGCATGTTCGAGCGCGACAAGGATGATCTGCGCGAACTCGGCCTGGTCATCGAGACCGTCGAGAACCTGGACGGTGAGATCGGCTACCTGGCCCGCCGCGACAGCAACCGCCTCCCGCCCGTCACCCTGGACGCCGAGGAGGCCGCCGCCCTGGGGCTGGCCGCCAAGGTCTGGCAACAGGCACGGCTCGCGGGCGCGGCCAGCGGCGCCCTGCAGAAGCTGCGCGCCGCCGGGCTCCCCGAGGACTTCGACCCGTACGAGACCCATGGCGCCCTGGAACCCCGCATCCCGGTGCACGAGGCCGCGTTCGAACCGCTGATGCTGGCCTGCCGTGACCGCCGCCCGGTCGTCTTCGACTACCGCAAGGCCACCGCCGCCCACCCCGAGCCCCGGCACGTCGAGCCGTGGGCACTGGAATGCTGGCGCGGCCACTGGTACCTGGCGGGCTGGGACCGCGACCGGAACGCCGAGCGGGTGTTCCGGCTGTCCCGGATCACCGGCAAGGTGCGCACCCGCGGCGCCCGGTACACCGCCCCGGTGCCCGACGTCGTCACCGTCCGCGAGACCGTCGCGAGCTGGGCCGGCGAGACCGCCGACCGCTCCGCGCTCATCCGGCTGCGCTCCGGCGCGGGCTTCCCCCTGCGGGCCAAGGCCGTCTCGGTCCGGGAACTGGGGGACGGCTGGGACGAGTTGGAGATTCCGTACGGCCACGGCCTGGACGCCTGGCTGGTGGAGTTCGGGCCGGACGTGGTGGTCCTGGAGCCGGCCGAGCTGCGGGCCGACGTACTGGACCGGCTACGTGCCGTGGCCAAGGGCTGAGGGGGCGTAAGAACGTGGTGGGAAAACCGGCCAGGCCGACGAACGCCATCGACCAGACCCGGCGGATGCTCTCGCTGATGACGTATCTGAGGGAGCGCCCCGGCGCCCGGGTCGAGGACGTCGCCCGGGCCTTCGGGATCACCGAGGACGAGCTGGTCTCCGACCTCGACGTGCTGCCCATGTGCGGCACCAGCTTCCGCGGCGGCGATCTGCTCGACATCGACACCGACGGCGAGCGCATCTGGTGGCACAACCCCGATGACGTCGCCGAGCCCCTGCGGCTCGCCGCCGACGAGGCCACCGCCCTGCTGGTCGCCGCCCGCGCGGTGTCCACGCTGCCCGGCCTGCGTGAGAGCGACCGGCAGGCGCTGCTGCGGGCCACCGCCAAGGTGGAGGCCGCGGCCGGCGAGCAGGCGGGGGCCAGCTCCCGGCTGTCGGTGACCTTCGAGTCCGAGGGCGGCGTCTTCGCGGACGTCGACCGGGCCATCTCCGAGCGGCGCCGCCTGTGGATCCGCTACTACTCGCCCGCCCGCGACGAGGTCACCGAGCGCGAGATCGACCCGATCCGGCTGGTCAGCGTCGGTCACACCTACGTCGAGGCCTGGTGCCGCCGCTCCGAGGCGCGCCGTACGTTCCGGCTCGACCGGGTCGCCGAGATCCGGATCCTCGACGAGCCGTCCGCCCCGCCCGAGATCGAGCTGCGGGACCTGTCCGAGGGGCTCGTGCAGCCCGCCGCCGAGGACCCGGAGGTCGTCGTCGAGGTCGGCCCCGGTGGGCGCTGGGTCGCCGAGTACTACCCGCACGACAGTGCGGACGAGCTTCCGGACGGCGGGCTGCGTATCACCCTGCGCACCCCGGAACCGGCCTCGCTCAAGCGGCTGGCGCTGCGGCTCGGGCGGGACGGCCGGATCGTCTCCCCGCGGGACCTCGCCGACAGCGCCCGCGAGGCGGCCCGCGAGGCGCTGGCGGCGTACGACGGGATCGAGGCGCACGGCGCTGCCGGAGCGCCCGTGGTCCACGACGGGCAGCACGAGAGGCAGGAGCAGGGGCTTTGAGCGAGTCGTCGACGCCCGGCGCGGGAGTCACGGTGGCCGCCGCGTTCGCCGGGATGCGGAACGTGACCCCGGTGACGTTCAGGGCGGGCTGCCCGGACTGCCGAGGCCGCTTCGAGCTCGCCGCGAGCGCCCTGCGCCTGGCCATCGGCGCCACGAGCCGCACCACCTTCTACTCCTTCACCTGCCCCGACTGCGCAACGGTCGTCCGCAAACCGGCGGGAGAGCGGATCGTCGAGCTGCTGACGGGCGGCGGGGTCAGGACCTTGCGGCTCCACTCGACCCTCTAGGCTCGGCACCATGTTCTGGCCGATGTTCGCGGTAGCTGTGGGTTTCCTGGGTCTCGCCGTTCTCGGTGTGCTCGCCGTACGGGTCTTCCTGGAGGCGCAACGTCTGGCCAGGCAGGTCACGGACTCGACGCGGCGCATCAACCGGGCCGCCGAGGACCTGGAGCGTGCCTCCATGAGCGTGGCCCGCTCCGTGGACTCACTGTGAGTCGTCCCGTGTGTTTCCTGTGAGTCACGGGTGTGATGCGCTTTGGGCCACTTCGCCCTGTCAACTTGGTGGTTCCGCCAGGTACGCTGCTCGTCGCGGCCCGGAGAACGAGGCCCGGGCCGCGGACCGGGAGTACGCACAGGGATTGCCACGCGTTTACCCCTGAGCGTTACGATCGCTGTCAGCACGGTCGATCGGACACATGTCCGACCGGTCGGACAGCTCCCCACTCCAGCCGCCTCGGTGAGAAGGTAAAGACTTATGTTCGGAAGGCTCGGCGCCCCCGAGATCATTCTCATCCTCGTCGTCATCATCCTGCTGTTCGGCGCCAAGAAGCTTCCGGACATGGCGCGCTCGCTCGGCAAGTCCGCGCGGATCCTCAAGAGCGAGGCCAAGGCGATGAAGTCCGAGGGCCAGGACAACGCGTCCGCTCCCGCGGCCCCGCCGCACGACGACCAGCAGCCCCCCGTCCAGCGCACCATCCAGGCCGCCCCCGGTGACGTGACGAGCTCGCGCCCGGTCACCGAGCCGACGGACACGACCAAGCGCTGACGCAGGGCCGGTGACCTCCGGCCCGCCGCACGAGATGGGAACGTGGGTTGCTGAAGTCTGCCCGCACAGAGGAGAAGGATCCCGAGGGGCGGATGCCCCTCGCGGAACACCTTCGCGAGCTTCGCAACCGGCTCGCGAAGGCGATGCTGGCCATCGTCGCCATCACTGTCGTTGCCGCCTTCTTCTACAACGACATCATCAATCTCATCACCAGGCCGATCCTGGACTCGGTCGGCTGTGAGCAGACCTTCGAGCAACTGGCCAAGTCGAAGTCCAGCGAACCGTGTGCGCAGATCACCATCAACGGTCTGCTCACCCCCTTCACCCTGGCCTTGAAGGTCTCGCTGATGGCGGGTGTGGTTCTGGCCTCGCCGGTGTGGCTCTACCAGCTGTGGGGCTTCGTCGCGCCCGGACTGCACCGGCACGAGAAGAAGTACGCCTACGCGTTCGTCGGTACCGGTGTTCCGCTGTTCCTCGGCGGTGCCTACTTCGCCTACACGGTGCTGCCCACCACGGCGAAGGTGCTGCTCGAGTTCACGCCGGCCGACGCTTCCAACCTGCTGCCGCTGGACGACCTGCTCGATCTCGTCATCCGCATGGTGCTCGTCTTCGGCCTCTCCTTCGAGCTGCCCCTGCTGCTGGTCTTCCTCAACCTCACCGGGGCGATCACCGGCAAGCGGATGCTCGGCTGGTGGCGCGGCATGATCATGGGCATCACGGTGTTCGCGGCTGTCGCCACGCCCAGCACCGACCCGCTGACGATGCTGGCGCTCGCCGGACCGATCTGGGTCCTGTACTTCGGTGCGGTGCTCTTCTCGCTGCTCAACGACCGGCGCAGGCGCCGCCGCGACGAACTGGGCCCCGACGACGACGAGGCCTCGGAGCTCGACCTCACCCCCGAGGAGATCGGTGAGGTGGAGACCGTCTCGGCCACCCGGGCGCTGCCCGAGCAGGCGAGCACGGAACGGGTCAACGGTTATGACGACGTGACCTGATCGAGTCGGCCGCCCTTGTAACGTCCGGGGCGTGACCAGCGAGATCACCCTCTTCGTCAACCCCACCGCGGGTCGCGGCCGGGGCGCCCACGCGGCGCAGCCGGCCGCTTCGGCTGTCCGGGCGGCCGGCTTCTCGGTGCGTACGGTCGTCGGTGCGAACGCCGAGCACGCCCTCACGCGCGCGCGTGCCGCCGTCGCCGACGGCACCGGCGCTCTGATCGCCGTCGGCGGGGACGGCATGGCGAATCTGGCTCTGCAGGCCGTCGCCGGGACGCGTACTCCGCTCGGCCTGGTCGCCGTCGGCACCGGCAACGACTTCGCCCGTGCCCTTGGTCTGCCGGTGCGCGACCCCGCCGCGGCGGGCCGTCTGATCGCCGACGCCCTCAAGGGCGCGCGGATTCGCGACGTCGACCTCGGCCGGGCGGACGGCCGGTGGTTCGGAACGGTCCTCGCCTCCGGCTTCGACTCCCGGGTCAACGACCGCGGCAACCGCATGCGATGGCCGACAGGGCGTCTCAAGTACGACCTGGCGATGCTCGCCGAACTCGCCGCCTTCCGCCCCTGTCCGTACCGGATCACGCTGGACGACGGCGGCGTCAGGGAGGTCGAGGCGACCCTGGTGGCCGTCGGCAACGGGTCCTCGTACGGCGGCGGCATGCGGATCTGTCCGGGCGCCGACCTCACCGACGGGCTGTTCGACGTCACGGTGGTGGGGGACTGCAGTCGTACGACGCTGCTCAGGGTGTTCCCGACGGTGTACCGGGGCCGGCACGTCGACCACCCGAAGGTCACCGTGCTGCGGGCGGCCAAGGTGGAGATCGCCGCGCAGGGGATCACCGGGTACGCGGACGGCGAGCCGCTCGGGCCGCTGCCGCTGACCGCGCGTTGTATGCCCGCTGCCGTCCGGATCGTAGGGCCGTGAGCTGCGGTAATTCGATGTTTATCGTCATCGGATCCGGATAATGATCGTCCTGTTGTCAGTGGGGCCCGGTAGTCTCGAAAGCACGATGACAGAGGACCTCTCACCGGCCGAGCGGTATGCGGCAGCACGTAGGCGCGCTGTCGAGCAGGCCACCGCGCTCGCCGGCTTCCGCGAGATGTACGACTTCGGCCTCGACCCCTTCCAGATCGAGTCCTGTCAGGCACTCGAGGCCGGCAAGGGCGTCCTGGTGGCCGCGCCCACCGGCTCCGGCAAGACGATCGTCGGCGAGTTCGCCGTCCACCTCGCCCTGCAGCAGGGCAAGAAGTGCTTCTACACGACGCCCATCAAGGCGCTGTCGAACCAGAAGTACGCCGACCTGTGCCGCCGTTACGGCGCGGACAAGGTCGGCCTGCTGACCGGCGACAACAGCGTCAACTCGGACGCCCCGGTGGTCGTGATGACCACCGAGGTGCTGCGGAACATGCTGTACGCGGGCTCGCAGACCCTCCTCGGACTCGGGTACGTGGTCATGGACGAGGTGCACTACCTCTCTGATCGCTTCCGCGGGGCCGTGTGGGAGGAAGTGATCATTCACCTCCCGGAGTCGGTCACGCTGGTGTCGCTGTCGGCGACCGTGTCGAACGCCGAGGAGTTCGGCGACTGGCTCGACACCGTGCGCGGCGACACCGAGGTGATCGTCTCCGAGCACCGGCCCGTGCCGCTGTTCCAGCACGTGCTCGCCGGGCGGCGGATGTACGACCTGTTCGAGGAGGGTGAGGGCCACAAGAAGGCCGTCAATCCCGACCTCGCGCGGCTGGCCCGGATGGAGGCCAGCCGGCCGTCGTACCAGGACCGCAGGCGTGGCCGTGCGATGCGCGAAGCCGACCGTGAGCGGGAGCGCCGGCAGCGCTCCCGCATCTGGACACCGAGCCGGCCCGAGGTCATCGAACGGCTGGACGCCGAGGGTTTGCTGCCCGCCATCACCTTCATCTTCAGTCGTGCCGCCTGCGAGGCCGCCGTCCAGCAGTGCCTGCACGCGGGACTGCGACTCAACGACGACGAGGCGCGGGAGAGGGTGCGCACCCTGGTCGAGGAGCGCACGGACTCCATCCCGACGGAGGATCTGCACGTCCTCGGCTACTACGAGTGGCTGGAGGGCCTGGAGCGCGGCATCGCGGCCCACCACGCGGGCATGCTGCCGACGTTCAAGGAGGTCGTCGAGGAGCTGTTCGTACGCGGCCTGGTCAAGGCGGTGTTCGCGACCGAGACGCTCGCGCTGGGCATCAACATGCCCGCTCGGTCGGTGGTGTTGGAGAAGCTCGTCAAGTGGAACGGCGAGCAGCATGCCGACATCACCCCCGGCGAGTACACCCAGCTGACCGGTCGCGCGGGGCGGCGCGGCATCGACGTCGAGGGTCACGCGGTCGTGCTGTGGCAGCGCGGGATAAGCCCCGACCACCTCGCGGGACTGGCCGGCACGCGCACGTATCCGCTGCGCTCCAGCTTCAAGCCGTCGTACAACATGGCGGTCAATCTGGTGGAGCAGTTCGGGCGGCATCGTTCGCGGGAGCTGCTGGAGACGTCCTTCGCGCAGTTCCAGGCCGACAAGTCGGTTGTCGGCATCTCGCGGCAGGTGCAGCGCAACGAGGAGGGGCTGGAGGGCTACAAAACCTCCATGACCTGCCACCTCGGCGACTTCGAGGACTACGCGCGGCTGCGCCGCGAACTCAAGGACCGGGAGACCGAGCTGGCCCGGCAGGGTGTCAGCGAGCGGCGCGCCGAGGCCGCCGTCGCGCTGGAGAAGCTCAAGCCGGGGGACGTCATCCACGTCCCGACCGGCAAGTACGCGGGCCTCGCGCTGGTGCTGGACCCGGGGCTGCCGGCCGGGCGGTCGAACGGCCATCGCGGCTTCGAGCACCATGACGGCCCGCGCCCGCTGGTGCTGACCGCCGAGCGGCAGGTCAAGCGGCTCGCGTCGATGGACTTCCCGGTGCCCGTCGAGGCGTTGGAGCGGATGCGGATCCCGAAGTCCTTCAACCCCCGCTCCCCGCAGTCCCGTCGGGATCTCGCCTCCGCGCTGCGCACCAAGGCCGGGCACATTCCGCCGGAGCGGGCCCGCAAGAAGCGGTCCCAGGCTGCCGACGACCGGGAGATCGCCCGGCTGCGCACGGCCATCCGCGCGCATCCGTGCCATGGCTGCAACGACCGGGAAGATCATGCGCGTTGGGCCGAGCGCTACCACCGGCTGCTGCGTGACACCTCGCAGCTGGAGCGGCGTATCGAGGGGCGTACGAACACCATCGCTCGGACGTTCGACCGGATCGTCGCGCTGCTGACCGAGCTGGACTACCTGCGCGCCGACGAGGTCACCGAGCACGGCAAGCGGTTGGCCCGGTTGTACGGCGAGCTGGATCTGCTGGCGAGTGAGTGCCTGCGGGCCGGTGTGTGGGAGGGGCTGGCCCCTGCCGAACTGGCCGCATGTGTCTCGGCGTTGGTGTACGAGTCCCGGGTCTCCGACGACGCCATGGCGCCCAAGGTGCCCTCGGGCAAGGCGAAGGCCGCGCTCGGCGAGATGGTCCGGATCTGGGGGCGTCTGGATGCCCTTGAGGAGGACTTCCGGATCACCCAGACCGAGGGCGTGGGCCAGCGTGAGCCGGACCTCGGCTTCGCCTGGGCGGCGTACATGTGGGCTTCAGGGAAGGGCCTCGACGAGGTGCTGCGCGAGGTGGAGATGCCTGCGGGGGACTTCGTGCGGTGGTGCAAGCAGGTGATCGATGTGCTGGGGCAGATCTCGGCGGCGGCGCCGGTTTCCGGCAGTGCGGGGTCGGCTTCGGTGGCGAAAAACGCGCGCAAGGCCGTTGACGAGTTGCTGCGGGGGGTTGTCGCTTATTCGTCGGTGGGCTGAGTCCCTGGCGTCGCGCCTTCGGGTGTGGTGGGGGGTCGGGGCCGTGTCGGGGGGTGTCCGTCCTCGGAACGGCGCGGAATCGGTTGCCTTTCCAGGTGCTCGTGCTGACGTGCCAACCGCTGCGGGCGGACACCCCCCGACACGGCCCCTCGCCGCCGTACGCGGGTGCCGCGCCGCGGGGGCGGGTGCCGGGGCGGGTGCCGGGGTGTTCGTCGGCTGACTTCAGCGGCTCAGGTACGCTCGCCAGCCGCCGTACGAGGTGATGTCCTCGGCGTCTGTGAGAGCGTCCGGTTCGCACAGGAAGCCGGGGAGTCGGCTGCCGTCCGCCAGTTCCACGCTGCCCAGCGTCATCGGGCGGGGGAGGGCGGTCAGGAGTCTGCCGAGGCCCTCTGCGGGGAGGCGCCATACCTCTGTCTCGATGGCGGAACCGCCGTCGCCGATGTGCACGAGGCCCGGCTTCGGCGGTTCGGTGGCCAGGGTGTGCAGGCGGTACAGGGGTGCCGTCGTGGTCGTACGGTCCAGGCGGGCGCCCAGGGCCAGGAGTTGGGGGTTCAGGGGCTGGCCGGACAGGTGGGCGCCCATCACTGCCAGGCGCGTCTCCGGCTGGAGCAGGGCGGCGATCCTCGCCAGGCGTTCGTCCGTGAACGCCGGGCCGATCAGCATCACGCCGAAGGGCAGGCCGTTGACCTCGCCGGCCGGGGCGGCGACCGCCGCGAGGTCGAAGAGGTTGGTGGAGTTGGTGAAGCGGCCCAGGCGGGCGTTGGCGCCCAGGGGGTCGGCGGCCACCTCGGCGAGGGTGGGGTGGCCTGGGGCGGTGGGGAGGAGGAGGGCGTCCGCGTCGGCGAGTTCGGTGCGGGCGCGGGTGCGCAGGGCCGCCAGACGGTCGGCGTCGGCGAAGAGCTGGTGGGCCGGGATGTCGCGGGCGCGGGTGATGATGCCGGCGACCGTGGGGTCGAGGGACGCGTCCCCCTCGGCCATCGCCTTGTCGACAAAGGTGCCGACTGCTGTGTAGCGCTCGGCCACGAACGCGCCCTGGTAGAGCATCGCTGCGGCCTCGGTGAAGGGGCCGAGGTCGAGCTCCTGCACCGATGCGCCCGCCTCGACGAGCTTTGCTACCGCGGCTTCGTACGCCTGTGCCCAGCCGTCGTCCAGTTCGCCGAGCTGGTGGCGTGGCGGCACCGCGATCCGCCACGGGCCCGGCGCTCGCTGGGGGAGCGGTGGGAGGTCTCGGTCGGGCGGGGAGGCCATTTGGGCGAGTGCCTGCTCGGCCTCCGGGAGGGTGCGGGCGAAGACCGTCACGCAGTCGAGGGAGGCGCAGGCCGGGACCACGCCCGTGGTCGGGACCAGGCCGCGGGTCGGCTTCAGACCGACGATGCCGTTGAAGGCGGCCGGGACGCGGCCCGAGCCGGCGGTGTCGGTGCCGAGGGCGAAGTCGACGATGCCCAGGGCCACCGCCACGGCCGAGCCGGAGCTGGAGCCGCCGCTGATCCTGGTCGGGTCGTGGGCGCCTCGGACGGCTCCGTGCGGGGAGCGGGTGCCGACCAGGCCCGTCGCGAACTGGTCCAAATTCGTGGTGCCCAGCACGATCGCGCCCGCGGCACGCAGGCGGGCGACGACCGGCGCGTCGGCCTCGGGGTCGTAGGCGTACGACGGGCAGCCCGCGGTGGTGGGCAGGCCGGCCACGTCGATGTTGCCCTTGGCGGCGAGCAGACGTCCGGCGAGGGGGAGTGGTTCGCGGGAGGCGACTCGTTCGTCGATCGTGCGGGCCTCCGCCTCGACCTCCGGCTGTGGGCGCAGGTCGATCCAGATCTCGGGGCGGTCGACCGCCTCGATGCGGGCGTAGGCGGCGCGGACTCGGGAGAGGGTGGTGGCCATGTGTCGTTCCTCTTTCAGTTCGCGGCAGGGGCCAGGACGACCAGTGCCGTCCCCGCCTCCACCTGGTCCCCGGGCCTGGCCAGGATCTCCGCGACCACGCCGTCCATCGGCGCGTGCACCCTGGACTCCATCTTCATCGCCTCCAGGGCGAGCAATGGCTGTCCGGCCGTCACCTCGTCACCCGGCGTGACGTTCAACTGCCAGACGGAAGCGGCGAACTCGGCCTCGATCAGACGGCCGCCCGGCGGGACGGTCACCTCGGCCGGGGGAGCGGCCGGCGCGGCCGCCGCCTCCGCCCGGGTGAACTCGCCCGCCGCCTCCCACGCGTCCCGCTCCGCCGAGAACGCCGTCTGCTGGCGGGACCGGAACCCGGCGATCGACTCGGCGTTCTCGGCCAGGAAGGCCTGGTACTCGGCCAGCGAGAAGGTGCCCTCCTCGATGCGCGGCACGAAGCGGCCGGACGCGATGTCGGCGCGGAGGTCGAGGAGTTCGTCGGCGTCGACCGGGTACCACTTGATCCGGTCGAAGAAGCGCAGGAGCCACGGGGAGCCGGGCTCGAAGGCGCCGCGCTGCTGCCAGCCCGACCAGACCTGCGTCGTCCGGCCCACGAACTGGTAGCCGCCGGGGCCCTCCATGCCGTAGACGCACAGGTACGCGCCGCCGATGCCGACCGAGTTCTCGGCCGTCCAGGTGCGTGCCGGGTTGTACTTGGTCGTCACCAGGCGGTGGCGGGGGTCGAGGGGGGTGGCGACCGGGGCGCCCAGGTAGACGTCGCCGAGGCCGAGGACCAGGTACTCCGCGTCGAAGACCGTGTCGTACACGTCCGCCACCGACTCCAGGCCGTTGACGCGGCGGATGAACTCGATGTTCCACGGGCACCAGGGCGCGTCGTCGCGGACGCCCGCCATGTAGCGGGCGATCGCCTCGCGGGTCGCCGGGTCGTCCCAGGAGAGGGGGAGGTGGACCGTGCGGGAGGGGACCACCAGTTCGTCGCTCGGGGGGAGGTGTGTGGTGATCTCCCGTACCGCGGTGAGGAGTTCGTGCTGTGGCAGGCGGCGCGGGTCCGTCCGGATCTGGAGGGAGCGGATGCCCGGCGTCAGGTCGGTGATGCCCTCCGGGCCCTGCTCGGCCACCGCCTCCATCAGTGCGTGGACGCGCATGCGCTGGGCGAGGTCGAGCTCCATCGGGCCGAACTCGACCAGGAGGTTGTCGTCGCCGCTGCGGCGGTAGGTCACCTCGCCGTCCCGGGCGAGGATGCCGCCGTCCACGATGGTGGGGCGGGGGGCGCCCGCCACGTCGACCGGCGTGAACCGCACGGTGTCGCCGGGGCGCAGCTGGCCCAGCTTCCAGCGCTCGGTGCTGATCACCGTCGCCGGGCACACGAACCCGCCGAGGGAGGGGCCGTCCGGGCCGAGCAGCACCGGCATGTCGCCGGTGTAGTCGACGGCTCCCACGGAGTACGGGGTGTCGTGGATGTTGGACGGGTGCAGGCCCGCCTCGCCGCCGTCGGTGCGCGCCCAGCGCGGCTTCGGGCCGACCAGGCGGACGCCCGTGCGCGCCGAGTTGAAGTGCACCTTCCACTCGGCGGCGTAGAAGTCGTGGATGTCCTCCTCGGTGAAGAACTCCGGTGCGGCGTGCGGGCCTTCGACAGCCTTGACGTGCCACACGGCGGAGAAGTCCGGGCGGTCCGTCTGCGGGACCGGCGTGCCTTGGACGGTCGTCCCGCCGTGCAGGACGTCGCCCGTGCGCAGCGCCCGGCCGCCGTGTCCGCCGAACCGGCCCAGGGTGAAGGTGCTCGCGCTGCCCAGGAAGGCGGGCACGTCGAGGCCACCGGCGACGAGGACGTACGTCCGCAGGCCGTGCTCGGAGGGCGTGCCGATCTCCAGTACAGCCCCTGCGGGCACCGTCACCGGCTCCCACTGCGCGACCGCCGTACCGTCGACGGTGACCGGGGCCGGTGCGCCCGTCACGCACACGGTCGTGGGGTGGGTGAACCTCAACGACGGGCCCTGGAGGGTGCACTCGAGGCCGGGAGCGCTCTCTTCGTTGCCCAGGGCGCGGTTTCCGAGCCGGAAGGACAGGTCGTCCATCGGTCCGCACGGGGGTACGCCCACCTGCCAGTAGCCGGTGCGGCCCGGCCAGTCCTGCACGGTGGTGAGGGTGCCGCCGGCGACGACCTCGATGCGCGGCGTCGGATCGCTCACGGAGGCGAGCGTCGCGGTGGAGTGCGTGGCCGTGGTGAAGTTCCGGTTCGCGAGTGCCGCCCGGACCAGGCCCAGGTTCGTCTCGATGCCGTCGACGCGGGTGCGGGCCAGCGCCTCGTCCAGCCTGCGCAGGGCGTGTGCCCGGTCCGGGCCGTACGCGACGACCTTCGCGAGCATCGGGTCGTACGACGTCGTGACCTCGGTGCCGGTCTCCACCCAGCCGTCGACGCGCACGCCCGGCGGGAACTCGACCCGTGTCAACAGGCCCGCGCTCGGCCGGTGGTCGCGTGAGGGGTCCTCGGCGTAGACGCGGGCCTCGACGGCGTGACCGCGCGGTGCGCCCGGATCGCGGACGACGTCCCGCTCGCCGCGCGCCAGCCGCAGCATCCAGGCGACCAGGTCGACGCCGTAGATCTCCTCGGTGACCGGGTGCTCCACCTGGAGACGGGTGTTGACCTCCAGGAAGTACGCCTCCTCGCGGGCGGCGTCGTAGACGAACTCGACGGTTCCGGCGGAGCGGTAGCCCACGGAGGCGCACAGGTCGCGGGCGGACACAGCGAGTTGCTCACGGATGCGGTTGGGAAGGCCCGGCGCCGGGGCCTCCTCCAGCACCTTCTGGTTGCGGCGCTGGAGCGAGCAGTCGCGGTCGCCGAAGGTGACGACTTCGCCCTCGCCGTCGCCGAAGACCTGCACCTCGACATGGCGGGCCCGCTCCACCAGGCGCTCCAGGAAGACGCCGGCGGAGGAGAAGGAGGCGGCGGCGACGCGCTGCACGCGCTCCCAGACGTCGGCGAGTTCGTCGGCGGAGCGACATGCCGACATGCCGATTCCGCCGCCACCGCCGGTCGCCTTGAGCATGACCGGGTAGCCGATCCCAGCGGCTTGCGCCTGTGCTTCGTCCAGTGACGCCAGCAGGCCCGTCCCCGGCGCCAGCGGCACCCCGGCCGCCTGGGCCGCCGCCCGGGCCGTGTGCTTGGCCCCGAACAGCTCCAGTTGCTCGGGCGTCGGGCCGACGAACACGATCCCGGCGTCCTCGCAGCGGCGCGCGAAGGACGCGTCCTCGGACAGGAAGCCGTAGCCGGGGTGGATCGCGCCCGCGCCGGTGTCCTTGGCCGCCTTCAGCACCAGGTCGGCGTCGAGGTACGACTCCTTCGCGGGCGCCGGGCCGAGCCGCACCGCCTCGTCGGCGAGCCGGACGTGCGGGGCGGAGCGGTCCGGGTCGGAGTACACCGCGACCGTGCGCAGGCCGAGCTCGCGCGCGGTGCGGATGATCCGGACCGCTATCTCGCCCCGGTTGGCGACGAGGAGCGTGTCGAAGCTCATGCGGTGCCCGCCTCGGTGATCGTCATCTCCACGGCCGTCGGCTCGAAGCCGTTGCACGGGTTGTTGATCTGGGGGCAGTTGGAGACGAGGACGAGGACGTCGCGCTCGGCCCGCAGGCTCAGCTTCAGGCCCGGGGCGGACAGACCGTCGACGATGCCGAGGGTGCCGTCCTTCTCGACCGGCACGTTCATGTACCAGTTGATGTTGGAGACAAGGTCCCGCTTGCCGAGGCCGTACCGCGCGCCCTCGGCGAGGAAGTTGTCCACGCACGCGTGCTGCGACCAGGTGTGATGGCCGTACCGGAGCGTGTTCGACTCCTTGGAGCAGGCGCCGCCGACCGTGTCGTGCCGGCCCACCTCGTCGGCGAGGACGGTCATCAGCGGGGTGTGCTCGTTGGACAGCAGCACACTGCCCGTGGTCAGGAAGATGTTGCCCTGCGCGTGGATCGTGTCGGGGGCGCTGTAGCGGACCGACGTGTCCTGGGCGTCGTAGACGAGGAAGTCGACGGCCTGGTTTCCGTGCAGGTCGGTGATGGTGAGGGTCTCACCGGCGTGGATCACGGACGACCATGCCGCACGGGCGGCGACAACGGACGTGTTCGCCCGGGTGCTCATGCGATCCCCCTCGCGGCAAGGAACTCGGCGGTGTTCAGGAAGGCGCGGCGGCCCTCGGGTGTGGCGTCCCACCGCGGGTCGCCAGGCGAGGTGGCCTCGGCGCGCCAGGCGAGCACCTCCAGCGGAGTGCTGACGTACTCGGCGCGAGGGTCGGCCGGATGCGGGACGTTGACGAGCAGGACCGTCACGTCCTGCTCGGCGCGCAGCGTCACGCTGCTGCCGGGGCCCGCCGAGCCGGTGAAGTCCAGGACGCCGTCCTCACGGATCTCCACGCCCTGGAAGAACGAGAGCGAGGGCGGCAGGTCGCGGGGCTCCAGGCCGTTCTTGGCGGCGGCCAGCTTGAACAGCTCGCGCCCTGCCGGGGAGGGGCTCTGCGGGGTGCCGTCGCCGTACCGCTCGGAGTTGCGCACGAGGGTGGAGGTGCCGCACAGGGCGTCGTGCCGTCCGGAGGTGTCCGAGACCACCGAGGCGAGGACCCGGCCCTGGTCGGAGAGGAGCAGTCCGCCCTCGCCGAGGTAGGCGTTCCACTGGACCTTCACCGTGTCGGCCACGTTGAGCCGCTCCCAGGGCCGGTCGGCGACGAACAGCAGGAGGTGTGCGCAGGCGTCGCCGTGCAGGTCGGTCAGGCGCAGTTCGGTGCCGCGGGCCAGTACCCGGTGTGTGTAGTTGCCGCCCGCCACCGTCTCGGCCCACACCAGGTGGCCCGCCTCGCAGGGCGGGTTCGGCCAGGTGCCGGCCGGTACGACGGGCATGGCCTCGGTGCGCGTGCCCTCCTGGGCGCGGGCATGGGCGCGGGCTCCGTACGTGGTCGCTGTCGCCATCGCGGGTCCTCCGGCTCCGTGTGTCGTCGTCCTGCTGAGGTCTAATTTCTGTCGCTCGACAGAAATTAATGGCGGGGCGGGTCGCCGGCATTGCCGCGTCGTTGCCGCTCGGTTACCGGGCCCTCACGAAGATCACCGCGGGCGCGCGTGTGCGAGGATCGAACGCATGGGGACAGCAGGTGCAGACCGGAGCCGACGGGTCGGCAGGCCGCGGGCCGCGCAGCGGCCGGACAGTGGTCTCGAACCGCGCGAGGAACTGCTCGCCGCCGCCGCGGAGTTGTTCACCACGCTCGGCTACGCGGCCACCTCCACCCGTGCCCTCGCCGAGCGCGCGGGCATGCGGCAGGCGTCCATGTACCACTACGTCTCCGGCAAGGAGGGGCTGCTCGCCGAGCTTCTGGAGTCCACGGTCACGCCCTCGCTGGCGTACGCCCGCGAGCTCCTCGCCGACGACGCCACCCCGGCCGAGGGCCGGCTGTGGGAGCTGTGCCGCGCGGACGTGGAGGTGCTGTGCGGTGGGCCGCACAACCTCGGCGTCCTCTACCTGCTGCCCGAGGTGCGCACCGAGGGGTTCGCCGGCTTCCACGCCGTGCGCGCCGAACTCAAGGACGCCTACCGGCAGTTGCTCGCGGCCACCGCGGCGGGCGGTGCGCTCGCCAAGAGTGAGCTCGATCTGCGTACGGACCTGGTGTTCGGGTTGATCGAGGGCGTCATCCTCGTCCATCGCTCCGACCCCGAGCGCCCGGTGTCGGCGTTCGCGGAGGCCACGGCGGACGCCGCGCTGCGCATCGCGGGAGTCTGAGCTCTTCGCACCGCTCCCGCCAGGGGCACTTCACTCGTCACGGTGGGTGTTTTCGTATGCCCGTACGCCGTGACGCACGGTGTGCGAATGAATCCTCAGCGTGTAAATGGGGCTGAGGGTACTCCTCTCCTCCGTCCCGTTTCAGGTGCTTGCTGAATATGACACGGCGATGATCCGGTCGGACTAAGCTCGCCCGCAGCGCACCGAGTTGAGATGTATTCGTGCGCTTGTTCCCAAACATACCGAAGATCCCGACAGATCCATGACAAACCCCCCTGCAAGCTCCCCAGACTCCCAGCCGATTTGTTTCAGAGGGCCCACATGGTGAGTGTTCAATCTCCTCCAGGTCGACGCGAACTCCCCTACGCACGCGTGCTGTTGCTGCCCGCCATAGTGATGGCCGCGGTGACCGGGGCCGCCGTCGCCGTGGTGACGGAGCCGGCCCGGGTGGCCGTCGGCTTGTGCGGAGCCGTCGCCACGCTGCTGGTGATCGTGACGGCGGCCGACGCGACGCGGCGCCGCCGCGCACTGCGGGACCTGCGGACGGACCACGCCCGTCACACCGCGTATCTGGAACGGCGGATCGCCGCCCACGACGAGGAGATGACACGCCTCGCCAAAGAGATCGCGCCGGCCGCGCTGGACCGACTGCGCCGTGGAAATACACCCCTGGAGGTGATTCGCGACCTCGGCCTGATCAACCCCGCGTGGAGCGACCTCCCCGAAGCGCAAGTGTCGTTGATCAAGACCGTGCTCAAGATCGTCGACCAGGAAGAAGTCCTGCGCGACTCCACGCAGCGCTCCTTCGTCAACATCGCCCGCCGCGTCCAGGCGATCGTCCACCAGCAGGCCAGTGAACTCCGCGAGATGGAGGAGGACCACGGCCGCAACCCCGAGGTCTTCGACGACCTGCTGCGCATCGACCACGGCACCGCGCTGATCGGCCGGCTCGCCGACTCCATCTCCGTCCTCGGCGGCGGCCGGCCCGGTCGTCAGTGGCCCGAACCGGTGGCGCTGTACAGCGTGCTGCGCGGTGCCATGTCCCGGATCCTGGAGTACGGGCGCATCGACCTCTCCTCGATCGCCAAGGTCAACGTCAAGGGCACCGCCGTCGAGCCCGTCATCCACGCCGCGGCCGAACTCCTCGACAACGCCACCCGCTACTCCCCGCCGCAGACCAAGGTCCACGTCACCGCCACCGAGGTGCAGACCGGCGTCGCCATCGAGATCGAGGACGCGGGCGTCAGCCTCAGCGAGGAGACCCGCGCCAAGGCCGAGGGCATGCTGGAACGCGCCAAGGCGGGCCTCGACCTCGAGGACCTCGGCGAGTCCCCGCGCCTGGGCCTCGCCGTCGTCGGCCGGCTCTGCAAGACGTACGACATGCAGGTGTCGCTGCGCGCCTCCGCGTACGGCGGTGTCCGCGCGATCCTCGTCGTGCCGAGCGACATGCTCACCTCCGAGCCCGGCGTCGGACTCGCCCACGGCATCGGCGCCACCGCCGTGCCCCAGGTCGACCTCGGCGCCCTCCCGGGCCCCAAGCGCACGGTCAAGAAGCGCCGCCCCACCAGCCCCAAGTTCACGGCCGCGCTCTCCCTGGAGGACGACGTCCCCGAGGTCACCGAGTGGACCGCGGGCGGCCTGCCGCAGCGCCGCAGCCGGGTCAAGACCTCGCTCACCCAGAGGTACGCCGAACAGGCCGCCATCGAACAGGCAGAACGGGAGGGCCGGCCGACCATCTGGTCGACCGCCAAGCGCGAGCCCGAGCCCGAGCCCGAGCCGAAGGCGCCCGAGCCCCCGCCGGGCCTGTGGGTCCAGGCGTTCTTCGACGGACTCAAGCGCCCGGGCACCACCGCATCCACCCAGCCGACCAATGAACCGGCCCACGTCGAGGCCGACGACGAGGGGAACCTCAAGTGATCCAGCAGCGAGGCAATTTCGACTGGATGCTCACGGACCTCGCCAAAGGCGTACCGGGCATCCAGATGATCGTGGTGCTGTCCGCCGACGGCCTGCGCATCGCCCGCCACGGCGGCGACCCGGACACCGCCGACCGTGTCGCCGCGGCCTGCGCCGGCCTGCAGAGCCTGGCGACCGCCGTCGCCCAGGAGATCCCGGGCAGCGACGGCGAGATGAAGATGGTGCTCATCGAGATCAACGGCGGCTACTTCTACCTGATGGCCGCCGGCGCCAACGCCTACCTCGCGGTGCTCTCCGACGTGCGCGCCGAACCCGGCTTCATGAGCTCCCGCATGAGCGACCTGGTCATCCGGATCGGCGCGCACCTCACCAGCCCGCCCAGGCGCAACGGCCAGACCGTATGACTCCTCCGCAGCGCCAGCGGCGATTCCCCAAGTCAGAAGCGGTTCCGCAACCCCTCCAGGAGGAACAGCAACCCCCGGAGGGGCCGAAGAAGAACCCCGAGCGGCTGTACGTGATCACCGGGCCCGACGGCGTCGAGCGCGTCGAGCTCGACCTGGTCACGTTAATCGTGGCGCGCGCCGACCCACCGCTCTCCGCCACGCCCGAGCAGGCGGCGCTGCTCCGGCTGTGCACCGCCCCCCTGTCCGTGGCCGAACTGTCGGCCTATCTCAGCCTGCCGTTCAGCGTGGTGACCGTCCTGCTCACCGAGCTGGTGGCGGCCGAACTGGTGACGGTCCGCGCCCCGATCATCCGCCAGGCGCTGGCCGACCGTTCCCTCCTCGAAGCGGTGATGCATGGACTTCAAAAGCTCTGACACCATCACGGGTCCACGAACCGAGGACCACCTCCCGCACACCGCCGAGGCCGCGGTGAAGATCGTCATCGTCGGCGGCTTCGGGGTCGGCAAGACGACCATGGTCGGCTCGGTCAGCGAGATCAGACCGCTGACCACCGAGGAGACCATGACGCAGGCCGGCGTCGGAGTCGACGACAACTACGGCTCCGACACCAAGACGGCCACCACCGTGGCCATGGACTTCGGCCGCATCAGCATCACCGACCAGCTCGTGCTGTACCTCTTCGGCACCCCCGGCCAGGAACGCTTCTGGTTCCTGTGGAACGGCCTGTTCGAGGGCGCGCTCGGCGCGGTCGTGCTGATCGACACCCGCCGGCTCGAGGTCAGCTTCGACGTCATGGGTCGCCTGGAGGAGCGCGGCGTGCCGTTCGTGGTCGCCGTCAACTCCTTCCCGGACGCGCCCCGTTACCCCGTCGAGGAACTGCGCACGGCACTCGACCTGAGCCCGGACATCCCCATCATCGAGTGCGACGCGCGCCGCCGCGCCTCCAGCCGGGACACCCTGATGACCCTGATGCGCTTTTTGCACTCCCTCGCGACGACGGGCTCGCTACGACGATGACCGCGCACCCGCCGCGACCAGCCGGCCCCGGCCGGATACGGCTCCCACGCCGGACACGGCTTCCCAGCCAGACCCGGCCCCGCAGACAGACACGGACACCGGATCCCCTTCGGAGCAACCACTGTGACGCCTGAATCCCACTCCCTGACCGGTACGGACCCCTCCCTCGGCCCGCCGCCCGGCTGCCCCGCCCACGGCCGCGGACCCGGCGGACTGCACCGGCTCTACGGACCCGAGGCGGAGGACCTCGGGTCCCTGTACGAGCAACTCCGGGAGGAGCACGGCCCGGTGGCACCCGTGCTGCTGCACGACGACGTACCGATGTGGGTGGTGCTCGGCCACACCGAGAACCTGCACATGCTGCGCACCCCCTCGCAGTTCTGCCGGGACAGCCGCATCTGGACCCCGCTCCAGGAGGGCATGGTCAAGCCCGACCACCCGCTCATGCCGCACATCGCCTGGCAGCCCATCGCCTCGCACGCCGAGGGCGACGAGCACCTCAGGCTGCGCGGCGCGGTCAACGGCGCCATCTCGACCATCGACCACCGGGGCATCCGCCGGCACATCAACCGCCACACCCAGCGGCTCGTCAACCGCTTCTGCGAACAGGGCACGGCCGACCTCGTCAGCGAGTTCGCCGAGCACCTGCCGATGGCCGTGATGTGCGAGATCCTCGGCATGCCCGACGAGTACAGCGAGCGGCTCGTGCAGGCGGCCCGCGACGCGCTCAAGGGCACCGAGACCGCGATCGCCAGCCATGGCTACGTCATGGACGCGCTGAGCCGGCTCACCGCCCGGCGCCGCGCCCAGCCCGAGGAGGACTTCACCAGCCACCTCATCACCCACCCGGCCCGTCTGACCGACGACGAGGTCAGGGAGCACCTGCGTCTCGTCCTTTTCGCCGCCTACGAGTCCACGGTCAACCTCATCGGCAACGTGCTGCGCATGGTGCTCACCGACCCGCGTTTTCGCGCCCAGCTCAGCGGCGGCCAGATGACGGTTCCCGAGGCGGTGGAGCAGTCCCTGTGGGACGAGCCGCCGATCAGCACGGTCCTCGCGTACTTCGCCAAGCAGGACACGGAGCTGGGCGGCCGGCGCATCCGCAAGGGCGACGGCATGCTGTTCGGCATCGCGCCGGGCAACATCGATCCACGAGTACGCCCGGACCTGTCCGCCAACATGATGGGCAACCGCTCCCACCTCGCCTTCGGCGGCGGACCGCACGAGTGCCCCGGCCAGGACATCGGCCGCGCCATCGCCGACACCGGCGTCGACGCGCTGCTGATGCGACTGCCGGACGTCGAACTCGACTGCGACGAGGAACAGTTGAGCTGGGCCGAGTCGATCGCCTCGCGCCACCTGGCGGAACTGCCCGTGCGGTTCGCCCCGAAGCCGCAGCAGGACGTGAAGGAGAAGCCCGGCCACGCCGCGGTTCCCTCCCAGCGGTCCAACTGGCAGGTCGGCACCCACCCGCCGGAGCCGGCTCCGGCGGCCGTGGCCCAGCCCCAGCCCCAGCCGGTCGCGGCCCCGCCGCAGCCGCCCGCGCCGACACCGGAGCCGGTCCGGCCGATGGGCGCCTGGCGGCGCTTCGTGCGCTGGTGGCGCGGTTACTGACCGGCCCACTCGTCGTACGAGGACCAGGCCTGAAGAGTCCTCGCGCTCCGGAACAGGTGCGCCACCCCCGTGACCGGATCGGTGAACTCCAGGCTCCGCGCCAGAAGTTGGAGCGGACGCCGGAAGTCACCGGCCGGCACGGGGCCGGTCACCACCGGGTAGAGCGGGTCGCCGACGATGGGCACGCCGAGGGCGTTCATGTGGACCCTCAGCTGGTGGGTCTGCCCGGTGGCGGGAGTGAGCCGGTACCTGCCGAGGCCGGGACCGCCGTGCTCGGCCAGTTCGACGCGGCTGACCGCGTTCGGCTCGCCCTCGACCTCGTAGGCGGCCAGCACCCCGCGTTCCTTCACGATCCGGCTGCGCACGGTCCGGGGCAGGACGAGCGAGGGATCGTACGGCGCCACCGCCTCGTACTCCTTGCGCACCGAGCGGTCGCCGAACAGCGACTGGTACGCGCCGCGCTCCTCGGGCCGTACGGTGAACAGCACCAGCCCGGCGGTGAGCCGGTCCAGCCGGTGCGCGGCGCCGAGCGTGGGGATGTCCAGTTCCCTGCGCAGCCGGGCGAGCGCGGTCTCGGTGACATGGCTGCCGCGCGGGATGGTGGCCAGGAAGTGCGGCTTGTCGGCGACGACGATGTGCTCGTCGCGGTGCACCACCTCGATCGGGAACGGCACCGGCACCTCGGCCGGCAGGTCCCGGTGGAACCACACGAACATCCCCGGCACGAAGGCCGCGTCCGGCGCCACCGCCCGCCCGTCCGCCCCGACGACCCGCCCGGCGTCGAACAGCCCGTCGACCACACCGGCGCCCGCTCCGGACAGCCGTTCCGTCAGGTGGGCGCGCACGGTGGCCCACGGCCCCTCGACGGGCAGCCGCACCCGCACCGGATCCACCCCCTCGCGCTGCGGCAGGGGAGAGGGCGGGATCCGGCGGCTGCGTGTCATCACGGGCAAGCGTAAGCGTGTACGCCGCGACCGGGCGGGGTGTTACGCCGCGACCGCCTCGGGCACCTCCGCCAGTGCCGCACGAGCCTTGTACGCCCGGTAGACCACGCCGATCACCACGGTGACCGTGAGGAACAGCACCGTGAACCACTGGAAGTACCAGTGCCCGCCCGCCGGGTCGTACACCGCTGCCCGCGGCCAGGCGAGGTTGACGGTCATGAACAGGCCGTACAGGAGGGCGAGGGCGTTGACGGGAACGCCCCAGCGGCCGAGCGAGAAGAGGCGGGCGCCCGTCTCGTCGGTGGCCTCGGCGCCCTCGGCGCCGAACTCGCCGCGCAGGCGGCGGACCAGGAGCGGGCCGGTGACCATCGCGTACGCCAGGTACAGCATCACGATGCAGGTGGTGCCGATGGCCAGGAAGGCATCCGGGGAGGCGAAGTTGAGCAGCAGCAGGGCCGCCGCCAGGACGCCGACCACCAGGGCCGGGGCGCTCGGCATGCCCGTGCGCGGGTTGACCTTGGCGAGGCGGCCGGAGAAGGGGAGCTGGCCGTCGCGGGCCATGGAGAACAGCATCCGGCAGGCGGCCGTCTGGATGGCCAGGGTGGCCACGGCGATCGCCACCACCACGTCGGCCAGCAGGACGCGGCCGACGCCGTCGCCCAGGCTGCTGGTGAGGACGTAGCTCAGGCCGTCGACGGCCAGACGCCCGTCGGTGAGGCTGGGGGCGGCGAGCAGGCCGCCGAGGACGATCAGCGTGGCGAGCAGGCCGGCCGCGCCGAGCGCGACGAGGATGGTGCGGGGCGCGGTGCGCCGCGGATGGTGCGTCTCCTCGCTCATCTCGCCCGCGCTGTCGAAGCCGATCATCACGTAGGCCGCCGCGAACGAGCCCACCAGCAGGGCCCCGAGCAGGCCGGACTGGGCGGCGCCCTCGGTGTGGAAGGTGATGCCGGGGGTGCGCTCGGAGTGGGTCAGCAGCAGGACGACGATCAGGACCGCACCGATGATCTCGGCGGTGACGCCGACGCGGTTGATCACGGACATCACGCGGTTGTCGAGGATGTTCACCAGTGTGGTCAGTGACAGCAGGATCACGCCGAGGACGGCCGCGTTGGCCGCGCCGTCCGCCGAGGTGATCGCCGAGTCGGTGCCGATCAGCTGGAAGCCGGACCAGATCGCCGGCAGCACCAGTTGCAGGGCCAGTGCCGCGGCCGCGACCACCACGATCTGCCCGATCACCATGATCCAGCCGGCGAACCAGCCGAAGGTGAGGTTCGAAAGACGCGACGACCACTGGTAGATGGCGCCGGAGATCGGATAGCGGGCGGCCAGTTCGGCGAAGCAGGCGGCCACCATCAGCTGCCCGACCAGTACCGCCGGCCAGGTCCAGAAGAAGACGGGGCCGCCGAAGGCGTACCCGAAGGCGAAGAACTGGAAGACGGTCGTCAGGACGGAGATGAAGGAGAACCCGGCTGCGAAGGACGCGTACCGGCCCAGGCTGCGGTGCAGTTCCTGGCGGTAGCCGAACTCGGTGAGGGAGCGGTCGTCGGGGGAGTGCGGTGGATCGGGGCGTACCTCGGAGGGGGTGGTGGTCGTCACGGCGGCACCTGCCTTCGACGCAGGGAGCGGAATTCCTGTCGGGTGACAGAAATTAGGGAGGTGCTGTTTCGCCCGCATGACGTCGCCGTATCTGTAGCGGGCCCAAGTCCTCACGCTCTTGCCGCACTCGGTAGGTCGCGATATGTCGCGTGTCGTGGGTATGGGTGCCCTGCCTGTCGACGGGGATGCGGTTCCGCCGGACAACGCGAAGGCGGCCCGTGCTCCAGCACGGGCCGCCCTTGACGTCGACGTGTCACGCGGCGGGTGCCGCCCCCTCCTGCTCCGCCTCGATGCGCGCGTTCCAGTCCCGCTTGGAGGCCTGCCAGCCGTCCTCGTTGTGGCCGAGCCGCCAGTAGCCGGAGATCGACAGGTCCTCGCGGGCGACGGCCCGCTCGACCCGCAGGAGATGGCGCAGCTGCTTCACGAAGTGCGCCTCGCCGTGCACGAACGCGTGCACGCGGCCCTCCGGGAACTCCAGGGCGCGTACGGCTTCGGTCAGCGCGTCGCCGATGCGGCCCTCGCCGCGGTGCAGCCAGACGACCTCCACATCGGAGTCGATCTTCTGCTCCTCCTCCGGACCGGAGACCTCGATGAAGGCGTGGGCACGGGCGCCGGCGGGCAGCGCCTCCAGCGAACGGGCGATCGCGGGCAGCGCGGACTCGTCACCGACGAGCAGATGCCAGTCGGCGGTCGGGTCGGGGGCGTAGGCGCCGCCGGGGCCCATGAACCACACGGTTTCACCCGGTTGGGCACGCAGGGCCCACGGTCCGGCCAGGCCCTCGTCGCCGTGGATCACGAAGTCCAGCGTCAGTTCGCGGTGTTGGGGGTCCCAGGCGCGGACCGTGTAGGTCCGGGTCACGGGCCACTGCTCGCGCGGGAACTCCTCGCGGATCCGCTGCAAGTCGAAGGGTTCGGGGTAGGTCACGCCATCCGCCGGGAACAGCAGCTTCACGTAGTGGTCGGTGCAGGTGTCCGGGGCGAAGTCGGCCAGCCCCTCGCCGCCGAGCACGACGCGCTGCATGTGCGGGGTCAGCCGTTCGGTCCGGACGACCTGTGCGAAGTGGGGCTTCCGCGGCTGTCGTCCCGGTCGTTCTGCCATGGCGGCCTCCCAGTTCCCTTTGCTTAGGCTTACCTAAGTTAGCACTTCCTCCCAGTGAACACCCCCCACATGAGAGGTTGGTAAGCAAACACCTCTTCAAGAAGACCTCGACCCCCGGAGCACCGCCTACGCGACAAGCGTCGCGAGCAGCCGCTGCAATGATCCACCCAGCCCCCAGTGGGCCGCCAGCTCCTTCAGCGCCACCGCATCGCGCGGCACCCGCGGCAGTGCCGTGTCGACATCCGGCAGCGGAACGTCGTCCGCGACCTTGACGACCTTCGGCGCCACCGCCAGATACGGCCGTGACTCGTCCAGGCGCCTGCGCTGTGTCGGCGTGAGCTTCGCCTTCGGGTCGTCCACCGCGGCGATGATCCCGGCCAGGTCGCCGAACTCGGCGAGCAGCTTGGCCGCGGTCTTCTCGCCGATGCCGGGCACCCCCGGCAGGCCGTCGCTGGGGTCGCCGCGCAACAGCGCAAGATCCGCGTACCCCCTGCCGTCGACCCCATACTTCTCCCGCAGCCACGCCTCGTCCGTCAGCTGCAGCGTGCCGACGCCCTTGAGCGGGTACAGCACGCGCACCCCGCGTCCGTCGTCCACCAGTTGGTACAGGTCGCGGTCGCCGGTGACGATGTCGACCGGGCCCTCGGCCCGCGCCGTGAACGTGCCGATCACGTCGTCCGCCTCGTACTCCGCCACGCCCACGCGCGCGATGCCCAGCGCGTCGAGGACGGCCTCGATGACCGGCACCTGCGGGGAGAGCGTGTCCGGCACCTCCTCCTCGTCGGGGCCCACCGGGTGCTCCTCGGCGACGCGGTGTGCCTTGTAGGAGGGGATCAGCTCGACCCGCCAGTGGGGGCGCCAGTCGGCGTCCATGCAGGCCACCAGGTGATCGGGGCGGTGGTCCTTGACCAGGCGGTCGATGAATTCCAGAAGCCCGCGCACGGCGTTCACCGGCGTGCCGTCCGGGGCCTTCACGGAGTCCGGCACGCCGAAGTAGGCGCGGAAATAGAGCGAGGCGGTGTCGAGGAGCATCAGTCGTCCGGTCACGCCACGCATCATGCCGTACGCCACCCACAGAGACGTGTCGGCGACGCAGCGCTTACCGTGCGTAAACGTCCTGTGAACTGGACCACCTGCGCGTTTGACCCGTACCGGCCAGGGCAGGTGCGGCTTCCGGAGCGATGCTGGTTGCGCATTCAACTGTCAGTGGCCCTTCGCCTCCGCGTTCCTGGCCGTCGAGACAAGAGGTACGCGTGTCATCCAGACTTGAGGCCGAAGCGCTTTACAAGGTGTTCGGCAGACGACCGGACGAAGCAGTCGAACGGCTCCGGCAGGGCGCCGACCGGGAGGAACTGCGTGCCGACGGCACCACAGCCGCGGTGATCGACGCCTCCTTCACCGTGGAACCGGGCCAGATCTTCGTGGTGATGGGCCTGTCCGGATCCGGCAAGTCCACGCTGCTGCGCATGCTCAACGGCCTCCTGGAGCCGACCGCGGGAAGTGTCCGCTTCGACGGCGACGACCTGACCGCGCTCTCCGACCGCGACCTGCGCGCGGTCCGCGCGAAGAAGATCAGCATGGTCTTCCAGCACTTCGCGCTCTTCCCGCACCGCAGCGTCCTGGAGAACGCGGCCTACGGCCTGTCGGTCCAGGGCGTGCCCCGCCGCGAGCGTGAGGCGCGTGCCGCCGAGGCGCTGGCCATGTGCGGCCTGGACGGCTGGGAGAAGTCCTGGCCCGACGAACTGTCCGGCGGCATGCAGCAGCGCGTGGGCCTGGCCCGCGCCCTCGCCACCAACGCCGACCTGCTGCTCATGGACGAGTCCTTCAGCGCGCTCGACCCGCTGATCCGCCGGGACATGCAGGACCAGCTCCTCCAGCTCCAGCAGACCCTGAAGAAGACGATCGTCTTCATCACCCACGACCTCAACGAGGCCATGCGGCTGGGCGACCGCATCGCCGTCATGCGCGACGGCCGCATCGTCCAGAACGGCACGGCCGAGGACATCCTCATCCGCCCGGAGAACGACTACGTGGCCTCCTTCATCCAGGACGTCGACCGCTCCCGCGTCCTGACCGCGTCCGCCGTGATGGACACGGACGTGCGCGGCGACGAGGGCCGGTGCGGATGCGAGACCGCGACGCCCGACACCCCCTTCACCGAGCTGTGCGCGATCAGCGCCCGCCTGTCCCACCCCGTCACGGTTCTGGACGCGCACGGCGCACCCGTCGGCGTCGTACCGAGACAGCGGCTCGTCGGGTTCCTCGGCGACGAGCAGGGCGCCCCCGTGGCCTGCGACTCCCCCCGGGACAAGGGTGGGGACAAGGTGGTGTCCCGTGCCTAGGATTCCGCTCGGCGACTGGGTCAACGACGCCGTCGACTGGCTGCTCGGCCACATGGCCTGGCTCTTCGACTTCCTCAAGACCGTCTTCACCGGCACCTACGACGGCATCAACGCCGTCCTCCAGGCGCCCGAACCCCTGATCCTCGCGGGCATCTTCGCCGTGCTCGCGTTCTGGCTGCGCGGCACGCTGGCCGGTGTCCTCACCTTCGCGGGATTCGCCTTCATCGACTCCCTCGAACTGTGGGACAACGCGATGGTGACCCTGTCGCTCGTTCTCGTCGCGACCCTCATCGCGCTGGTGATATCCGTTCCGGTGGGCATCTGGGCGGCGCGCTCCGACCGGGTGAGCGGTCTGGTCCGGCCGGTGCTGGACTTCATGCAGACGCTGCCCGCGATGATCTACCTCATCCCGGCGATCCTGTTCTTCGGCACCGGCGCCTCCGCGGGCATCGTCGCGACCCTGATCTTCGCGCTCGCTCCCGGCGTGCGCATGACGGAGCTGGGCATCCGCCAGGTCGACAAGGAACTGGTCGAGGCCGCCCAGGCGTTCGGCACCACCCCGCGCGACACACTGCTGCGCGTCCAGCTGCCGCTCGCACTGCCCACCGTCATGGCCGGCGTGAACCAGGTCATCATGCTGGGCCTGTCCATGGCCGCGATCGCCGGCATGGTCGGCACCGGCGGCCTCGGCGGGGACGTCAACCAGGCCATCGGCCAGCTCAACATCGGCCTCGGCTCCGAGGCCGGCCTCGCCATCGTGATCCTCGCGATCTACCTCGACCGCATGACCAGCGCCCTGGGCGTCCACGTCTCCCCGCTGGGCCGCCGCGCCGCCGCCAGGGCACGCGCCGCGCAGGGCGTGAAGGTCTGGTCGTACCGGCCGCGCCCGCAGATCGCCGTGGTCGGCATCGTCGTCCTCGCCCTCGTGGCGGGCGGCATGGGCATCTTCGGTGGCAGCACGGGCGGCTCCACGGCCGTCGCCGACGGCAAGGACGTCGGCCAGGGCAAGAAGATCACCATCGGTTACATCCCGTGGGACGAGGGCGTCGCCTCCACCTACCTGTGGAAGGAGATCCTGGAGGAGCGCGGCTACCAGGTGGACACCAAGCAGTTCGACGCCGGCCCGCTCTACACCTCGCTCGCCCAGGGCAGCGTGGACTTCCAGACCGACGCCTGGCTGCCGACCACCCACGAGCAGTACTGGAAGAAGTACGGCAGCAAGCTCGACGACCTCGGTGCCTGGTACGGCCAGACCTCCCTGGAGCTGAGCGTGCCCTCCTACATGAAGGGCATCGACTCGCTGGAGGACCTCAAGGGCAAGGCCGCCACCTTCGGCGGGAAGATCACCGGCATCGAGTCCAGCGCCGGCATGATGAGCCTGCTCAAGAGCAAGGTCCTCAAGGAGTACGGCCTCGACAAGGAGTACCAGGTCGTCGACAGCTCCACGCCGGCGATGCTGGCCGAGCTCAAGCGGGCCTACAGCAAGAAGGATCCGATCGTCGTCACGCTGTGGTCGCCGCACTGGGCGTACAGCGACTACGACCTGAAGAAGCTCAAGGACCCCAAGGGCGCCTGGGGCAAGGGCGACGGCGTGCACACGGTCGCCCGCAAGGGCTTCGCGAACGACAATCCGGTCGTCGGTGAGTGGCTGAAGAACTTCACGATGGACGAGAAGCAGCTCACCGGCCTCGAAGCCGAGATCAACAAGGCGGGCGAGGGCAAGCAGCAGGACGCCGTCCGTGCCTGGCTGAAGAAGAACCCGGGCGTCGTCGACAAGCTGGCCCCGGTCGCGGGTGGCGCCGGCGCCACCCCCGCCGAGGCCAAGAACCCCATCGACGTGGCCTGGTTCCCCTGGGACGAGGACATCGCCGTCACCTACCTGTGGAAGAACGTCCTGGAGCGGCGCGGCTACCAGCTGAACCTGAAGCAGATGGACGTCGGCCCGGTCTACACGGGCCTCGCCTCCGGTGACCTCGACCTCAACTTCGACGCCTGGCTGCCGTACGCGCAGAAGAACTACTGGGACAAGAGCAAGGACAGACTCGCGGACCTGGGCACCTGGTACGAGCCGACCTCGCTGGAGGTCGCGGTGCCCTCGTACGTCAAGGGCGTCAAGTCCTACGAGGACCTCAAGGGCAAGGCCGGCCTCTTCGACGGGAAGATCATCGGCATCGAGCCGGGCACCGGCGAGATGAACCTGCTCAAGACGAAGGTGCTGCCCGGCTACGGCCTCGACAAGGAGTACGAGGTCGTCGACGGCTCCACGCCGGCGATGCTGGCCGAGCTCAAGCGCGCCTACGCAAAGAAGGAGCCGGTCGCGGTCGTCCTGTGGTCGCCGCACTGGGCGTACAGCCAGTACGACCTCACCAAGCTGAAGGACGACAAGAAGTTCTTCGGCGAGGGCAACACGATCCGCACCATCTCCAACGAGAAGTTCCCCGGGCAGTACCCGCAGCTCACGAAGTGGATCAAGAACTTCAAGATGAGCGAGGGCGAACTCGGCAGCCTGGAGGCCGAGATCAACAAGCGCGGCCAGGGCCAGGAGGAGGAAGCGGTCGCCGCCTGGCTGAAGGAGCACCCGGACATGGTCGACCGGATGACCCCGCGGTAACCGCCGCACCGAAGCCGCCCGAGGGGCGGGCCTCCCCACGCGTCCTGACAGCGTGTGGTGAGGCCCGTCCCTCGGGCCATGTCCGGAACCCCTCGCCCACGGGCGGGATCCGGCCAATCACACAGAGCTACCCGGCTCTGGCCGCGACCCACGTACGGCCTGCCGGTCGGCCCCTTCGCCACGCGGGACACGACCGTGCCCGGCGACCGCGGGGAGCCGATCCACTGGCGCGATCTGTGAGGTCCCGTGACATACGGTGTGTCGTCGATGTGGCGGCCGCATGAAACGGTTTGCCGAACATGCGTAGGGTGCAGAGAAGTCATCAAAAGCAGTGAGTCCGAGCCGTGGCACAGGGGATGCGGACCGACGAGCCGAGGAGGGAGCCGGAGCGATGGGCGACCACAAAGAACAGCCCCTTCGGGTGGGCGCGGCCGTACGGCGTCGGCGCCGGGCGCTGGAGCTCACCCTCGCCGTCGTGGCCGAGCGCAGCGGGCTGTCGGTCCCGTTCCTGAGCCAGATCGAGAACGAACGCGCGCGCCCCAGCCGCAGCTCCCTCGAGAAGGTCGCCGACGCCCTGCGCACCACCGCCGTCGAACTGCTCGCCGCCGCCGACCCGGCGTGCAGTGTCGACGTCGTGCGCCTCGAGGAGACCGAGGCTCTGCCGCTCGAACCCCGGGTGCGTTCCCTGGTGCGCGGTCACCACCAGATGCACGCCTCGGAGTTCACCGGCGACCACGACGCGGGCCGTGAATTCCAGTACCGCAACGACCAGTTGATGTACGTCGCCGACGGCGGCGTCGAGATCGAGGCCGAGGGCCGCGCCTACCGCCTCGGCCGCGGCGACACCCTGTACCTGACCGGTGGAGTCCGGCACCGCTGGCGGGCGACGGTGGCCGACACCCGCGTGGTCGTCGTCGCCGTGGCCGAGCACGTCGAGGCGGTCCAGGACCGACCGCGCCAGTGAGGGCCGTCTCGCTCGTCCCGTCGCTCACGGAGGCCGTGGCCGAGACCGGCACCCTGGTCGGCGCCACCGACTGGTGCACGCACCCCGCCGGCCTCGACGTCGTCCGAGTCGGCGGCACCAAGAACCCGCGCGTCGACCGGATCCTCGCCCTCGCCCCCGACCTGGTGATCGCCAACGAGGAGGAGAACCGCGCCCCCGACCTCACCGCCCTGCGCGAGGCGGGTGTCGAAGTGCTGGTGACCGAGGTGCGGGACGTGCCGCAGGCCTTGGCGGAACTCCAGCGCGTGCTGCGCGCCTGCGGGGCGAGGAGCCGCCCGCGCTGGCTGGACGACGCCGAGGAGGCGTGGTCGGCGCTACGGCCGCCCGAGCACCGCAGGACAGCGGTCGTCCCGATCTGGCGTCGGCCGTGGATGGTCCTGGGCCGGGACACCTTCGCGGGCGACGTCCTGGCCCGCCTGGGCGTCGACCACCTGTACGCGGGACACGCGGAGCGTTATCCGCGCATCCCCGTCGAGGACCTGCGGGCCGCCGCCCCGGACGTCGTCGTCCTCCCCGACGAGCCCTACCGCTTCACCGCCGACGACGGCCCCGAGGCCTTCCCCGGCCTGCCGTGCGCGCTGGTCAGCGGGCGGCACCTGACGTGGTACGGACCGTCGCTGGCCGAGGCGCCGCGGGTGCTGGGCGAGGCGCTGCGAGCAGCGAGCCGCTGAGCAGACCGCGCGCGGTGTGCACGGCGGCGGTGGCCCAGGCGACGACGAGGACGCCGTACAGGCCGACGGCGAGCCAGTCGTAGGCGAGCAGCCCGGTGTGCCGGGCCAGCGTCTCCGCGCCCGTGACGCAGGTGCCCACCGGGAAGGTGAACGCCCACCAGGTCATCGCGAAGCCCATGCCCTGCCGCCGCGCCCGCAGGACGTGCGCGGCGGCGAGCCCGAACCACAGCAGGGCGAAGCCCATGACGGGAACGCCGTAGAGGACCGCGAAGACACCGAATCCCTCGCCGTACGGAGCCGGTACGACTCCGGGCGCCACGTCCGCGAAGTTGCCGGCGGCGGTCGTGGACTGGCCGAGCGGGCCGAGCACCAGGAACAGGGTCGGGGTGAGGGCGAGGGGCAGCGGCCCGCCGGCGACCAGCCGGGCGAAGACCATGGGCAGCATCGCCAGGGTCGCGAGCAGGCTCAGGCCGAACATCGCGCAGCAGGCGAACAGCAGGGTCTCCCGCGGCTGACCGGGCGGCAGGTGCGGCACGAGCAGCGGCCCGAGCGCGGCGGACACCATGGGCGCGACGACGGGCAGCAGCCACACGGGCGTCGCCTGTCCGACCTCCAGGCGATGGCGTACGGCCATCAGGTACGGCACGGCGACGGCGGCCGTCAGTCCCACGACCGTTCCGGCGGTGAACAGCACGGCGTCGACGGCGACCGCCGCCTCGGTGCCGATCCAGTCCCGGCCGACGGTGAGGGTGGCGCCACCGACGGCGAGCAGGGCCATGGCGAGGCAGCCGTAGAAGGGAGCCGTGGCCGGGTCGAGGAGGTGGGCGCGGGCCTGGTCGCGGTGGTGCCTCCAGTGCAGGGCCCGGGCGCAGAGCAGGGTGAGGAGGAGCGCCACCGAGAAGGCCCAGACGCCGGCGCAGGCGGCACGCAGGCCGGGGACCGGCAGGGGGAGGGCGGCTCCGGCGGTGGCGACGATGGCGGTGCCCATGACGCAGGCGTACCAGTTCGGCCCGAGGTGACGGACGGCGAGGGCGCGCGGCGAGTGTGCGGTGGCACGCGGGAGGGGCCGGGCTGCGGTGACCATGTGTCCACCGTCTCGCCGGTGATGGGCCGCTACCAGGGAGTATGCCTCTATGAGGACATAAGCTGTCTTTATGAGCGGCGATGCGGAACAGGAGAACTCCCGGTACGAGGTGGGCGGCTCGCTGTCGCACCGGGTGCCGGAACTCGGGGCGCTGGAACTGCTGCTGGCGGTGGCACGGCTCGGAAGTCTGGGCCAGGCCGCGCGCGAGCTGGGCATCACGCAGCCGGCGGCCAGCAGCCGGCTCCGCTCCATGGAACGCCAACTGGGTGTGGCGCTGGTGGACCGTTCGCCGCGCGGCTCCCGGCTCACCGACACCGGGGCGCTCGTCACGGACTGGGCCCGGCGGATCGTGGAGGCGGCCGAGGCGTTCGACGCGGGGGCGCAGGCACTGCGGGATCGGCGGGACTCGCGGCTGCGGGTGGCGGCGAGCATGACCATCGCCGAGTACCTGCTGCCGGGCTGGCTGCTCGCCCTGCGCGCCCAGCGGCCGGACACCGCGGTGTCGCTGCTCGCGGGCAACTCGGCGGCGGTGGCGGAGCGGTTGCTGTCGGACGAGGCGGACCTGGGGTTCGTCGAGGGGCTCAGTGTCCCGACCGGCCTGGACTCGGTGGTCATCGCCCACGACCGGCTGATCGTGGTGACGGCGCCGGGGCATCCGTGGGCCCGCCGTCGCCGTGCCCTGGAGGCGTCGGAGCTGGCGGTGACGCCGCTCATCCTGCGGGAGAAGGGCTCCGGTACGCGTCAGGTCCTCGACAGGGCGCTGGGCGGCCTGGCGCGTCCGCTGATCGAGTTGTCGTCCACCACGGCGGTGAAGGCGGCGGCGGTGAGCGGGGCGGGCCCGGCGGTGCTGAGCGAGCTGGCCGTGCGGGAGGAGCTGGCGATGCGGCGGTTGGTGAGCGTGCCAGTGGCGGACGTCTCGCTGGCCCGGGATCTGCGGGCGGTGTGGCCCACGGGACACCGGCCGGTGGGACCGGCGAGGGAACTGCTGTCGCTGACGCGGGGATGAGCGGGCGCTGCCGGGGCTTCCGCTACGAGGAAGCGGCCTCGACCAGCGCCCGCATCACCCGCACGTCCTCGCCCATCTCCGGATGCCACTGCACACCCACCACCCAGGGGGAACCCGGCAGTTCGACCGCCTCCACCGTCCCGTCCGCCGCGTGCGCCGAGGCGACCAGGCCCGTGCCCAGACGGTCGACCGACTGGTGGTGGAAGGTGGGCACCGAGGTCTCCTCCGGGACGATGTCGCCGTACACCGTGCCGGGGACCGGCTTCACGGGGTGCCGGCCGAAGACCCCGGGCGCCTCCGCGTGCCCGTCGATGTGCTGGACGAGGGTGCCGCCCAGGGCGACGTTCAGCAGCTGCATGCCCCGGCAGATGCCCAGCAGCGGGATCCGCGCGGCCAGCGCCGCCTCGATGAGGGCGAGTTCCCAGGCGTCCCGGGCACGGGCGGGCGGCCCGGTGCGGGGGTCGGCCCGCGCGCCGTAGCGGACCGGCTCGACGTCCGGGCCGCCCGCGATCACCAGGCCGTCGAGGCGGGCTACGGCCGCCCGGGCGTGCTCCGGGGCGTCCGGCGGGAGCATCGCGGCCAGCCCGCCCGCGAGCTGCACCAGCCGCGGGTACCCGGCGGGCAGCAGCGCCGCCTCCAGCTCCCACACGCCCCAGCGCGCCCGGGCCTCCAGGTACGTACTGACACCGATCAGCGGCCTGCCCGACATGTGTCCCTCCGGCCTCTCAATGGACTTCCGCCAAACCTTTCCCGCATGGCAGGTCTCCTCCTCACGCCAGGAACCCCCGCAGCAGCGCCGCCGTCCCCGCGCAGTGCTCCCGCATCATCTCCCGCGCCCCGTCCGCGTCCCCGTCGAGGACCGCCTCGACCAGCGCGGTGTGCTGGCGCTGGGAGTGCTCCAGGTTGCGCACCAGGAGCGGGATGCAGTCGAGGAGGTCGTTCACCGAGGCGCGTACCGCCGCGTACCGCGCGGTCAGCGTAGGCG
Source organism: Streptomyces sp. NPDC058678 (assembly GCF_042714835.1). Taxonomy (NCBI): domain Bacteria; kingdom Bacillati; phylum Actinomycetota; class Actinomycetes; order Kitasatosporales; family Streptomycetaceae; genus Streptomyces; species Streptomyces sp. NPDC058678. Next base: position 55,499 of record NZ_JBHXSG010000026.1, read on the forward strand.
AACCGCACAGCTCGGCGAGCGTGAGGTGGAGCAGCGTGTCCAGGCGCCGGTACTCGGACAGCGGCGCGTCCTGCGTCGCGGCCAGCGCGTCCCGCAGTCGCCCTCCCTGCTCGCTCGACAGCCCGTGCGTCGCGCACAGCCCCGCCGCACCGACCTCGAGGACCTCCCGGAAGCGGAGCACGTCCTCGATGTCGACCTCGGCGATGCGCCGCCGCAGCTCGTCCTCGCCGCCCGCGTCGGTACGCGGCAGGACGAACGTTCCGCCGTACCGGCCGCGCCGCGACTCCACCAGCCCCTGGTCCTGGAGCACCTTCAGCACCTCGCGCAGCGTGACCCGGCTGATCCCGAGCCGTTCCGCCAGCTCCCGCTCCGCGGGCAGCCGCTCCCCGCCCTTCACCAGGCCGAGCCGTACGACCTGGAGGATCTGCTCCAGGGCCTCCTCGAAGCCGTTGCCCGCCCGCACCGGGCGCAGCACCGGTGTCAGCCGGTCGTCCGGGCCGCCGCCGTCAGCGTCCGCCGCCATATGGCCGTGCCCCCTTCCCAAGCAATGGTTCTCCGCAATACCTTATGGCTTCCGGCTGACCGAAGAAGCCGAAGGAGGCTTTCCCGTGGCAGACCGCACACCCCCGCTCAGCGTCGAGGAGCTGCACACCCTCGTCGCCGGCGGTGAGATCGACACTGTCGTCCTGGCCTTCCCGGACATGCAAGGGCGGCTCCAGGGCAAGCGGTTCGCCGCCCGTTTCTTCCTCGACGAGGTCCTCCACCACGGCACCGAGGGCTGCAACTACCTCCTCGCCGTCGACACCGACATGAACACCGTCGACGGGTTCGCCATGTCCTCCTGGGACCGCGGCTACGGCGACTTCGCCATGCACCCCGACCTGTCCACACTCCGCCGCGTCCCCTGGAACGCCGGCACGGCGATGCTGGTCGCCGACCTCGCCTGGACCGACGGCTCCCCGGTCGTCGCCGCCCCCCGCCAGATCCTGCGCCGCCAGCTGGAGCGCCTCGCCGAGCACGGCTTCACCGCCCAGGTGGGCACGGAGCTCGAGTTCATCGTCTTCAAGGACACCTACGAGCAGGCGTGGGACGCGAACTACCGCGGGCTCACCCCGGCCAACCAGTACAACATCGACTACTCGGTGCTCGGCACCGGCCGCATCGAGCCCCTGCTGCGCCGCATCCGCAACGAGATGGCCGCCGCCGGACTCACCGTCGAGTCCGCCAAGGGCGAGTGCAACCCCGGCCAGCACGAGATCGCCTTCCGCTACGCCGACGCCCTGGTCACCTGCGACCAGCACGCCGTCTACAAGACCGGGGCCAAGGAGATCGCCTCCCAGGAGGGCGTCTCGATCACCTTCATGGCCAAGTACAACGAGCGCGAGGGCAACTCCTGCCACATCCACCTCTCGCTGGCGGACGCGGCCGGAAACAACGCCATGGCGGGCTCCCCGCAGGACGAGGGCGGCATGTCGGAGGTCATGCGCCACTTCCTCGCCGGACAGCTGGCCGCACTGCGCGACTTCTCGCTCCTCTACGCCCCCAACATCAACTCCTACAAGCGGTTCCAGCCGGGCTCCTTCGCCCCGACGGCCGTCGCCTGGGGCTACGACAACCGCACCTGCTCGCTGCGCGTGGTCGGCCACGGCCGCTCCATGCGCTTCGAGAACCGGCTGCCAGGCGGCGACGTCAACCCCTACCTCGCGGTGGCCGGTCTGGTCGCGGCCGGGCTCCACGGCATCGAGCAGAAGCTGGAGCTTCCCGAGGCCTGCTCGGGCAACGCCTACACCGCCGGGTTCGAGCACGTGCCGACCACCCTGCGTGAAGCCGCCGAGCTCTGGGAGAACAGCCCGATCGCCAAGGCCGCCTTCGGCGACGAGGTCGTCGCGCACTACCGCAACATGGCCCGCGTCGAACTGGACGCCTTCGACGCCGCGGTGACCGACTGGGAGCTGCGCCGCTCCTTCGAACGCTTGTGAGAGGTCTTCCCGTGTCCTACGAGCACGAGCTCCAGGTACTCAACCCGGCCACCGAGGAGGTCGTGGCCACCGTCCCGGCCGCCACCGCCGCCGACGTGGACGCGGCCGTCGGACGCGCCTCCCGGGCACAGGCCCGGTGGGCCGCCCTCGCGCCCGGCGACCGGGCCCGGCTGCTGCGCCGGTTCGCCGTCGCCGTCGACGAGCACCTCGAAGAGCTGGCACGGCTGGAGGTCCGGGAGGCCGGACACACCGTCGGCAACGCCCGCTGGGAGGCTGGCAACGTCCGCGACCTGCTCGACTACGCGGCCGGGGGAGTGGAGCGGCTGACCGGACGCCAGATCCCGGTCGCCGGCGGCCTCGACGTCACGATCCTCGAACCGCTGGGCGTCGTCGGCGTCATCGCCCCCTGGAACTTCCCGATGCCGATCGCGGCCTGGGGCACCGCCCCGGCGCTCGCCGCCGGCAACGCGGTGATCCTCAAGCCCGCCGAGACGACCCCGCTGACCGCCCTGCGGCTCGCCGAACTCGCCCTGGAAGCGGGTCTGCCGGAGGGCCTGTTCCAAGTGCTGCCCGGTCACGGCCCCGTCGCGGGCAACGCGCTCGTCGAGCACCCGGGCGTCGCGAAGATCGTCTTCACCGGGTCGACGGCCGTGGGCAAACAGGTGCTCGCCCAGGGCTCGGCCCTGCTCAAGCGCGTCACCCTCGAACTCGGCGGCAAGAGCCCCAACATCGTCTTCGCCGACGCCGACCTCGAAGCCGCCGCGGCAGCGGCTCCCATGGCCTTCCTCGACAACTCAGGCCAGGACTGCTGCGCCCGCACCCGCATCCTGGTCCAGCGCAGCGCGTACGACCGTTTCCTGGACCTGCTGGCCCCGGGGATCGAGTCGGTGCGCGTCGGCGACCCGGCCGACGAGCAGACCCAGATGGGCCCGCTGATCTCCAGGGTCCAGCTGGAGCGCGTCCGTTCCTACGTCGACGCCGACGCGCCCGGCATCCGGGGCAAGGCCCCCGAAGGCCCCGGTTTCTGGTTCCCGCCCACCGTCCTCACCGGCGTCGACCCGCACGCACGCGTGGCCGTCGAGGAGGTCTTCGGCCCGGTCGCGGTCCTCCTGCCCTTCGAGGACGAGGCGGAGGCCGTGGCCCTGGCCAACGCCACCGACTACGGCCTCTCCGGCTCCATCTGGACCCGGGACGTCGGCCGCGCCCTGCGCGTCTCCCAGGCGGTCCGCGCCGGCAACCTGTCCGTCAACTCGCACTCCAGCGTCCGCTACTGGACGCCCTTCGGCGGCTTCAAGCAGTCCGGCATCGGCCGCGAACTCGGCCCGGACGCCCTCACCGCCTTCACCGAAACCAAGAACGTCTTCATCAGTACGGAGGGCCCCGCACAGTGACCGCATCGACTGACGACATCATCTGCCGCCGCCTCGTCGGCCGTACCGCCGTCATCACCGGAGCCGGCAGCGGCATCGGCCTCGCCACCGCGCGCCGGCTCGCCTCCGAGGGCGCCCACGTCGTCCTCGGCGACGTCGACGAGACGCGCGGCAAGGCGGCCGCCGAGGAGGTCGGCGGGACGTTCGTGAAGGTCGACGTCACCGACCCCGAACAGGTCGAGGCGCTGTTCAGCACGGCGTACGACACCTACGGCAGCGTCGACATCGCCTTCAACAACGCCGGCATCTCCCCGCCCGACGACGACTCCATCCTGGAGACCGGCCTGGAGGCCTGGAAGCGCGTCCAGGAGGTCAACCTGACCTCCGTCTACCTGTGCTGCAAAGCCGCCATCCCGTACATGCGGCGCCAGGGCAAGGGCTCCATCATCAACACGGCGTCCTTCGTGGCCCGGATGGGAGCGGCGACCTCACAGATCTCGTACACCGCCTCCAAGGGCGGCGTTCTCGCCATGTCCCGTGAACTGGGCGTGCAGTTCGCGCGGGAGGGCATCCGGGTCAACGCCCTGTGCCCGGGCCCGGTCAACACCCCCCTGCTCCAGGAGCTGTTCGCCAAGGACCCCGAGCGGGCCGCCCGCCGCCTGGTGCACATCCCGGTCGGCCGGTTCGCCGAGGCCGAGGAGATCGCCGCCGCCGTCGCCTTCCTGGCCAGCGACGACTCCTCCTTCGTGAACGCCTCCGACTTCCTGGTGGACGGCGGAATCTCGGGGGCATACGTCACGCCCCTGTAGCCCGCGCCCTACAGTGCCGGAATGAGCATGACGCCCCCGCCCGGCTGGTACCCCGACCCCTCGGCGCCCCACCTGGAGCGCTGGTGGGACGGGGCCGCCTGGACCGGACACCTGCGCGCACCCGAGGTCCCCGGGGCCCCGCAGCCGGCCGACGGGGTGTCCGGGCGGGCCAGGGCCGTCGCCCTCACCACTGCGGCCGTCGTCCTCGTCGCCGCGATCGTCACGGGCGTGGCGGTACTCGGCGAGGACGACGACGCCGGCGTCCCGGCCGCGGAGAGCCTGCCGACGGCCGTGACCTCCACGGCCCCCACCGACACACCCACGCCGACCGGCTCGGAGTCGTCCGGCGCCGCCCCGGACGTCGTGGTCGACGAACTCAACGGCATCACCCTGCCGTTGCCCGAAGGCTGGACCCCGCCCAAGAACGTCGCCGAGGACGACGTCGTCATGACCACCGACGACGGGACGTACGACTGCCCGGCCGGCGTCGGCACCTGCCGGCACGGCCTCGTCCTCACCCGCACGGTCACCGAGAACGACGAGAAGTCCCCCGAGACCCTCGCCGAGCAGGACATCCCAGAGGCCGCCGACTCGGCGTACGACCGCGACTCCCTCGACCGGCGCCTCTACGGCGGCATCGAGTCGCACGAAACCGTCGGGTCCGGGCCGGTCGCGGTGGCGGGCCGCGCCGGGTACTTCGTGCGCTGGCGGGTCAGGACCGCCCAGGGGCCCGGCGGTTACGTGCAGTCGCTGGCCTTCCGGTCCAGCGTCGGCAGCGAGGCGCCGGTGATCGTGCGGTTCGTCTTCGACGCGGGCCCGGACGGGCCGCCGCTCGCCGACATGGACCGGATCACCAAGGGGATCCGGCCCATCGGCGACGCGGACACGGGCGGCGGCGTGGGCAGCAGCATCGGTCCCGAGGACTGATGCCAGGGGGACCGAGGGAGGTCCCCGGAGGAAGAGGGAAGTCCCTGGAGGGACAGGGAAGCCCCCTAGAGGAAGGTGTGTCCTTCCCCGCGGTACGTCGGGACCGTCGCCGTCACCGCGTCCCCCTCGATCAGATGCAGCGCGTCGAACCGCTCGCACAGCTCACCGGCCTTGGCGTGCCGGAACCACACCTTGTCGCCGAGCAGGAGATCGTCGGCCGGGGAGCCGAGCAGCGGCGTCTGGACCTCGCCGGGCCCCTCCTGCGGGTCGTACTTCAGGCCTTCCGGCAGATACGGCACCGGCAGCCGGTCGGGCCCGGCCGCGCCGGAGGCGGGATAGCCGCCGCCCAGGACGGTCACGACCCCGACCCCCGGCCGCCGTACGACGGGCTGGGCGAACAGCGCCGCCGGACGACCGCTGAAGGACGTGTAGTTGTCGAACAGCCGCGGCACGTACAGCCCCGAACCGGCGCCGATCTCGGTGACCGCGTCCTCCGCGGCGGTGTGCTGCACACTGCCCGTGCCGCCGCCGTTGACGAACTCCAGATCCGGCACGACCGCCCGCACCGCGCGCACCACCTCGCCGCGCCGCTCGGCGAGTTCCCGGCGGGCGGTGGCCTGCATCAGCCGGACGGCCCGGGAGCGCAACGGCCGCCCGGCGACGGCGTCCCCGACACCCGCGATGTGCCCCTCGTACGCCATGATCCCGACGACCTTGAACCCCGGCCGCCGGGCCACGGCCCGGGCCATTTCGGCGACCTGGGCGGCAGAGTGCAGCGGGGAGCGCCGGGCACCGACCCGCACCCGGCCCCCGAACAGTTTCAGCGAGGTGTCCAACTCCAGGCAGACCCGCACGACTTCGCGTCCGCCGCCGCGCGCCTCGTCGATGAACCTGAGCTGTGCCGGGTCGTCGACCATCACGGTCACGGCGGCGGCGAGCTTGGGATCGGCGGCCAGTTCGGCGAAGCCGGCGCGGTCGGCGGACGGATAGGCGAGCAGGATGTCGTCGAACCCGGACCGCGCGAGCCACAGGGACTCGGCGAGGGTGAAGGACATGATTCCGGCGAAGCCGTCCTTGGCCAGGACGCGTTCCAGCAGGGTTCGGCAGCGTACGGACTTGCTGGCGACCCGGACCGGCTTGCCGCCGGCGCGGCGGACGAGATCGTCCGCGTTGGCGTCGAAGGCGTCCAGGTCCACGATCGCCACAGGGGCGTCGAGATGGGCGGTGGCCCGGTCGTAACGGGTCCGGTCGGCGGCGCGCGCAGTCATGAACGCAGCCTGCCAGACAGGATTACCGGAGGGTAGGGGGACGTTCCGGGCAGATGCCCCGGGCTCGTGGACTGGTTCCCGTTCGCCCAGGAACAACCCGTAGAGTGACGCGCACGCACGGAGGACGTCCCGCCCCCGGTCGCAGGCCCGCGCCGGGATGCCGGTCCCCCCGTGCGGGTATGCGTGCCCGGACGGCCGAGTCCGCCCCGGGCGGGCCACGACGACAACGGCCCGCGTACGAGGAGACGGCCCGGGCACGAGGAAACGGGGGGTGGCCCGCATGAGCACAGAGGCACGCCACCCCGCGGTCCCTCCACCCCCGACCGAACCGCCGTCGACGGGCGACACGGAGACCGAGCGACCGACGACGCCGCCCCCGGGACGCGCACGCGCGGACACTCCCACCACGGCAGAGCACGACACATGGGACGGCTTCCTCAGCCCGCGCCGCCCGGCTGCTTCGGCTGGGGCCGGCGGGTCTGGTACGCGTGGCTCGTCTGTTTCGGCTCGGGGTGACGCTTTCGGTGCGCGTCGCCCGAGCGCTTCGGCCGGGGACGACGGGTCCGGTGCGGCTGCGTCGGCCAGCGACGAGAGGTTTGGTGCGCGTGCTTCGGCTGTGTCGGCTGGGCATGACGGTCCCGATGGCCGTGGCTGGGCCGTTTCGGCGGAGGGCGAGGGTACCGGTATGCGTGGCTCGGCCTTTTCGGCGGGTGGTGACGGTTCCGGTGCGGTGACGTCGCCCCGGCGAGGCTCCGAGGCCGACGGGACCCGTGCGACCTTCGAAGAGCAGGACATCCGGCTGCGCTTCCCCGCCCCCACGTCCCCGCCTCCGCCACAGGCCTCCGCGCGCTTCCCCGACACCCCGCCGACAGCGGGCCGAGAGACGCGCGGGGAGAACGTGGCGGGTACGCCGACCTACGGCGAACCCACCCAGGCGCACCCTCAGCCGGCCGCAGGCACCCCCACGCCGGGGCTCGCGCCGCCCCGAGCTGACGCCGGGCCCTCCACTCCGGGCTCGACGTCGGCTTCCGCGAGCGCCGGGCCGTCCGTGTTCAGCTCCGTCCCGCCCAGGCGGAACGCCGGGCCGTCCGCGCCGGGCTCGGGCCCGGTTCCCCCGAGCGCCGAACTCTCCGCGCCGGGAGCCGTGCCGACCCGTCCGAGCGCAGGGCCCGCCGTGTCGGCTCCCCGCAGGTCTGGGCCCACCATGCCGGGCGCGGTACCGCCCCGGCCGAGCGCCGGGCCTTCGGCACAGGCATCCGCGCCGCCCCGACCCGACACCGGCCCCTCCACGCCGGGCTCGACGTCGGTTTCCCCGAGCGCCGGTACATCTGTCGCCGGCTCCCAGCCGCCCAAGCCGAGATCCGGGCCCTTCGAGCAGGGCTTCGTGCCGCCTCGCCCCGGTGCCGGGGCCTCCACGCCGGGCTCCGCACCTCCCAGGCCCGGGGCCGCTGGCTCCGCGCCAGGCTCTGTGCCGGCTCCCCCCAGCGCCGCACCCCCGGCGTCGGGCTCGGTGCCGCCCCGTCCCAGTCACCGCCCCCCGATACCGCCCCGCCGTTCCGGCGCGCCCGTCGAGACCGCGTCGGAGAGGACCTTCCGGATGCGTCCGATTCCCGCGGAGCTGCCCCCCGAGGTGGACACTCGCCGAGCCGCGACGCCCGCCGAGCCCGTGCGCCGCCCCGACTTCCCCCCGCGCCCCGCGCACGAGGCACCGGCCCCGGGCCGCACCAACTCCCCGCGCACCTCCTCGCCGTCCGCCGACCAGGGAAGCGGCCCGCGTACGTCTTCGCCGACCCCTGCCCCCGGAAGTGACCGGCGTGCCTCGTCACCGGCCGACGGCCCGGGTAGCGGCCCTCGTTCGTCTTCGCCGGCCCCCGCCCCCGGAAGCGACAGGCGTACCTCGTCACCTGCCCCCGGCAGCGGCCCGCACACGTCTTCTTCGGTTCCCGGTTCCGGTAGCAGTCAGCGCACGTCTTCTTCGCCCACCGGCCCCAGCGCGGGTCCGAGCACGCCTCCTTCGCCCACCGGCACCGGAAGCAGCTCCCGTAACCCTTCGGCCCCCGCCGAACCCGCGATCCCCTCCCGGCCTTCCGAGGCGCCCACCGTCCCCGGCAGCCGCTCGCGCGTCCCCGCCCCGCCCACCACCCCGCCGAGCGCCCCCCGTGTCCCCTCCGCGCCCAGCACCCCGCCCTCGGGCACTCACGCCCTTTCCCCGGACCCCGCGCTCTCCTGGAGCGCCCCGATGGCGCCCGGAGGGACGCCCGGGGCGGGGCGGCCCGTGGTCTCGTTCGGGGAGCCTGAGGGGTACGACGACAGGGCCCGGCCGCGGTCGCTCGGGATGCTCGCTCTGCGGGGGCGGCCCCGGATCGCCATGGTGGCCGCCTGTGTCGTGCTCGGGCTGGGTCTCATCGGCGGGGCCGTGACGGGGAGTTGGCTCATCGGGGAGCCGGGGGAGACCGGCACGGGTGACACCTTCGCCACGGCCCGTGGTCTGTGGCACAGCATCCCGGTCGATCAGTTGTTCCCGCCCACCGTCGAGGGCCAGGGCGCCGGCCCCGGCGGCGCCGACCGGACCTGGACGCGTATCGCCGTCGCCCCCGACAGCGGCTGCCAGGACGCCTTCGACCCGCTGCTGCGCAAGGCCCTCACCCCCGTCGGTTGCGGACGCCTCCTGCGCGCCACGTACACCGACGCCACCCAGAGCTACGTCACCACGGTCGGCCTCCTCTTCACCAAGGCCGACGCCGCCGCCATGACCGCCCTCAGCAAACAGTTCAAGGACGAGGGCCTCGGCAGCCGCACCGACCTGATGCCCCGGCCGTACGCCGCCAAGGACACCGTCGCCGCCGACTTCGGCACCGAGCAGCGCGCCTCCTGGACCGTCTCCGTCCTCACCGACGCCCCCGTCGTCGTCTACGCCGTATCCGGCTGGGCGGACGGCCGTAGGGTCGACACCCCGCTGCCCGCCGCCGAGGCCATGGAGTCCGGCGCCACCACCGCTCCCGCCCAGGCCGGCCTCGGCAACGAGGCCCAGGGCCTCGCCGACCGCGTCGAACGCGGGCTGCGCAAGACCGTCAGCTCGCCCTCGGAGAAGCCCTCATGAGCCGCAGTCACGTGAGACGCACGAGTCCGGTGAGCCTCACGACCCGCCGGGCCGGTCTCCTGAGCGTCCTGCTCGCCGCCTCGATCGCCCTCGTCCCGCCCACCGTCGCGCACGCCGACGGCATACGCGCCAAGCAGTGGGCCCTGGACGCGATGCACACCCAGCAGGCGTGGCGCACCACCAAGGGCGCGGGCGTCACCGTCGCCGTCCTGGACACCGGCGTCGAGGCCGACCACCCCGACCTCGACGGCAACGTCCTCACCGGCAAGGACATGATCGGCTTCGGCGCGAAGGAGGGCGACCGCGCCTGGGCCCGCCACGGCACCGCGATGGCCGGCATCATCGCGGGCCACGGACACGGCGTGGGCAACGGCGACGGCGTCCTCGGCATCGCCCCCGAAGCCAAGATCCTCCCCGTCCGCGTGATCCTCGAAGACGGCGACCCGGCCCGCGCCAAGGCCCGCAGCACCCGCGGCAACGCCCTCGCCGAAGGCATCCGCTGGGCCGCCGACCACGGCGCCGACGTCATCAACCTCTCCCTGGGCGACGACTCCGCCTCCGCCCACCCCGAACCGGCCGAGGACGAGGCCGTCCAGTACGCGCTGAAGAAGGGCGCCGTCGTCGTCGCCTCGGCCGGCAACGGCGGCGAGAAGGGCGACCACATCTCCTACCCGGCCGCCTATCCGGGTGTGATCGCCGCGACCGCCGTCGACCGCTTCGGCACCCGCGCCTCCTTCTCCACCCGCCGCTGGTACGCCACGGTCAGCGCCCCCGGCGTCGACGTCGTCATCGCCGACCCCGACCACAAGTACTACGAGGGCTGGGGCACGAGCGCCGCCTCCGCCTTCGTCTCCGGCGCGGTCGCCCTCATCAGGGCGGCCCATCCGGACCTGACCCCGGCACAGGTCAAGAAGCTCCTGGAGGACACGGCCCGCAACGCCCCGGCCGCGGGCCGCGACGACTCCCGCGGCTTCGGCTTCATCGACCCCGCCGCCGCCCTCTCCGAGGCCGGCCGCCTCAAGCCGGAGGGCCTCCAGGCCGCCGCCTACGGCGACAAGTACTTCGGCTCCGGCCCCGACGAGGCCGAGACCGGCAACGACACCGCCGACTGGGCGGCCCCCCTCGCGGGCGGCCTCGGCGGAGTGATCCTGGTCGCGGCCGTGGTGCTGTGGCGCGGCCGCCGCGAGCGGCAAGAAGACTTCTGACGGACGTCTGACGGCCCACGACGGCGTACGGCAGCCTCCCGGCGGCTACTTGGAGACAGTCGTCGCCGCGGAGGCCGATACCGGTGGCGACGACGCGCCGTCACCCGCGAACACCGACACCGCCGCCTTCGCCGCCGCCTCCGCCAGCGAAATTCCCTTCACCTGTGTCGAGTTGCCCTTCGACAGCACCGCCACCAGGTAGTCGTGGCCGTCCACCGTCACCCGCCCGATGCTGTTGATGTCCCACAGCCCGGTCGTACTGCGCGCCAGCCAGCCGTTCTTCAGGGCCCACTCGGAACCGTCCGCCGCGGCCGACACCCCCCAGTGCTGGTCGACGGCTATCTGCCCCATCAGCCCCTGGACATACGCCCGCGAGGCCTCGCTCAGCTCCGAGTCTTCCCCGAACACCTGCTGCAGCAGGGCCAGTTGGTCGCCGGCCGTGGTCTGGGTCAGTCCCCACAGCATGTCGTCGCCGCCCGCGGTGTCCGTGAGGCCGAGCCGCTCGTTCGCGGCGTCGAGACCGTCCGCCTTCCCGATGATCCGCCACAGGGCCGACGCGGCGGTGTTGTCGCTGTTCTCGATCATCGCGGTGGCGTACGACTTCTCCTGCGCGGTGAGATGCCGGTCCGCGTCCTGCGCCTGGAGCAGCAGCGTCGCCAGGGTGTCGACCTTGACGATGCTCGCCGTGTCGAAGGCGCCGTCGCCGTACGAGGCGCTCTCGCCGGAGTCCAGGTCGAGCACGGCCGCGGACACCTCGGCACTGCTCTCCACGCTCACCGACTTCAGGGCGTCGGCCAGCAGTCCGTCGTGGTCGACCGTCGGCTCCGCCACAGGTTCCACCGATGTCTCCCCGTTCGCCGAAGCGGAAGCCGCAGCCGACGACGAGGCCGACGGCGTCACCGCCGACGATACGGCGCTCGCACCGGAGTGCGCCTGCGCCTTCACGTACACGGTCCCGCCCGCCGTAGCGCCGAGGACGGCCACGGACGCGAGCGCGGTGGACAACAGCGGGCGGCGCCGGGAGGGACCCGAGCGGAGGCGGCGGGCGGCTCTGGAAGACTCCATGCCCGCGATGCTCGGGGGGCCGGCTGTGCGGGCCGTTAGACGGACGTTAGATGTGTGTCAGGGATATCTGAGAAACCCGTGAAAGTCGTCACCGGCAGGTTTCCGGGCCCGCACAAGCGCAGCAGCATCCCCCCTATAGGGTCGGTGACCGTGGCGAACAAGAACATTCCCGACTCCGGCTTCTCCGACGACGACGGCTCGGCCGACCCCCGGCTGAGCGCGGCGCTCGCCGCCTGGGCCGAGGACCGCACCGCCGCCGGCCCCGTCCTGGAGGCGCTCAAGGGCGCCCGGCTGCTCGTTCCCGTCGTGGCCGTGCTCGGCGAGGTCGAGGAGGACGAGAACGGGCTGCGCCGCGAGAAGACCAGCGACATGGCCGTACCGACCCTGAAGGCCGGCTCCCGCACCGCCCTGCCCGCCTTCACCTCCACCGAGTCGCTGGCCCGCTGGGACCCGGCGGCCCGCCCCGTCGCCGTACCGCTGCACCAGGCGCTCCAGGCCGCCGCACACGAGAAGGCGGACACGGTCCTGCTGGACATGGCCGGTCCGGTGCCGTTCGAGCTGACGGGGGCCGCGCTGCTGGCGCTGGCGGAGGGACGTACGACCACGGACCCGCTCGCCGACCCGGCCGTCGTCAAGGCCGTGCGGGAAGCGGTGGCCGCCGAGCCCGCCGTCCTGCGCGCCCACCTCGGACCGGGGCAGGCCGACGGCACTCTCGCCCTCGTGCTGGATTCGTCCGTACCGCCCGCCGAGGCCGCCCGGGCCCTCGCGCAGCGGCTCGCCGCCGACGACACACTGAGGGCCCGCCTGGTGCGCGGCCTCGACCTGGCACTGCTGCCGGCCGGAGCGACGCCGCCGGGCGAGCCCCTGTACGTGCGTCCGTGAGTCAGCCGTAGATCGGGCCGGTGTACTTCTCCCCGGGGCCCTGGCCCGGCTCGTCCGGGACGAGAGACGCCTCGCGGAACGCCAATTGCAGCGACTTCAGGCCGTCGCGCAGCGGGGCGGCGTGGAACGAGCTGATCTCGGTCGCGCTCGCGTCCAGCAGACCGGCGAGGGCGTGCACCAGCTTGCGGGCCTCGTCCAGGTCCTTGTACTTGTCGCCCTCCTCCGTCAGACCGAGCTTCACGGCGGCGGCGCTCATCAGGTTGACGGCGACCGTCACGATCACCTCGACGGCGGGGACCTCGGCGATGTCGCGGGTCATCTCGTCGAAGTCGGGGCCCGCGGCGGACTCGGCGGACTCAGCAGGGGTGTCACTCATGTCCCACACGATAGGGCCCGGTGTACGACGGTTCGCACCACCCCCGACTTGCTGCTAACCTTGTGTGACGACCGGCCGGACAGCAATGCCCGGCCCACAAGTGGAGGCTCCGATCTCCCACCTGACCGTCCCCCGGGACGGCGGGTCACCCCGGTCAGGCGGCCACCATCGTTCCGTACGGACGATGGAGTCGCCCGAATGTGCGCCCCGCGGCATCACCGCGGCGGTGCTCCGGTAGTGCTTGGAGCCCCGCCTGTGATCGTCCGGGGCATTTTTTGTGCTTCGGCGCGGTTAGGTCTGTCTAACAGAGACAAACGCGGCCGTCCGCCAGATGGCCGTGTGGTGCTAACCGAGGAGGATCCATCAGCGCCGAGCCCCGCATCAACGACCGGATTCGCGTTCCAGAGGTGCGACTTGTCGGTCCCAGTGGCGAGCAGGTGGGCATTGTCCCGCTGGCCAAGGCACTGGAGCTTGCACAGGAGTACGACCTGGACCTGGTCGAGGTGGCGGCGACCGCCCGTCCGCCTGTGTGCAAGCTCATGGACTACGGGAAGTTCAAGTACGAGTCGGCCATGAAGGCCCGTGAGGCGCGCAAGAACCAGGCGCACACGGTCATCAAGGAGATGAAGCTCCGGCCGAAGATCGACCCGCACGACTATGACACCAAGAAGGGTCACGTCGTTCGGTTCCTCAAGCAGGGCGACAAGGTCAAGATCACGATCATGTTCCGTGGTCGCGAGCAGTCCCGGCCGGAACTCGGCTACCGACTGCTGCAGCGTCTCGCGGAGGATGTGGCCGACCTCGGGTTCGTGGAGTCGAACCCGAAGCAGGACGGCCGAAACATGATCATGGTTCTCGGTCCGCACAAGAAGAAGACCGAGGCGATGGCCGAGGCTCGCCAGGCTCAGGAGGCCCGCAAGGCCGACGCGAAGGCCAACCCCGGCCGCTCGCAGAACCTCGCGGAATCCGACAGCGTCGAGGACGAGGCCGAGGCAGAGGCCCCGGCCGAGGCTCCCGCCGAGGCGTGATCCCGGGGGACGCGAGTCCCCAGGACCCAACCGATACAAGAGCGACGCTCCACCGTGCCCGGTTTTCGTGACCGGGCACCGGAGCGCCACCGACGAGGAGAGAACGGCGCTATGCCGAAGAACAAGTCGCACAGCGGTGCCAGCAAGCGCTTCAAGGTCACCGGCTCCGGCAAGGTGCTCCGCGAGCGCGCCGGCAAGCGCCACCTGCTCGAGCACAAGTCGTCCCGCGTGACGCGGCGCCTCACCGGCAACGCCGAGATGGCCCCGGGCGACGCCAAGAAGATCAAGAAGCTTCTCGGCAAGTGACCTGTCGGCGCGGTCGATCTTCCGGATCACCGAACGCCACACGTCTGGACCGGGACCCAATCGATTTCGGGCCGTGTGAAGACCACCACGGCCCCGCTACAAGGAGTTAACAAGTGGCACGCGTCAAGCGGGCAGTCAACGCCCACAAGAAGCGCCGGGCGATCCTCGAGGCGGCCTCCGGCTACCGCGGTCAGCGTTCGCGCCTGTACCGCAAGGCCAAGGAGCAGGTCACCCACTCGCTGGTCTACAACTACAACGACCGCAAGAAGCGCAAGGGTGACTTCCGCCAGCTGTGGATCCAGCGCATCAACGCCGCTGCCCGCGCCAACGGCATCACGTACAACCGCTTCATCCAGGGTCTGAAGGCCGCGAACGTCGAGGTCGACCGCAAGATCCTGGCCGAGCTGGCCGTGAACGACGCCGGCGCCTTCGCGGCGCTCGTCGAGGTGGCCCAGAAGGCTCTGCCGAGCGACGTCAACGCGCCGAAGGCCGCGTGACGCTGCGCCGGCTTTGGCGGACGTGACTTGTGGACCCGTGGGCTTCCGGCCTGCGGGTCCGTTGCGTTGTCTGATGTACCGGTGGGTTCGGCACCGCCGAATGCCGCCGTTGTGGTCGATCGCCGTTGCGGCGGAAGGTAGTTGCTGAAGGTGAATCCCGTGCCCGTCACCCCCGAGCTGATCTCCCCGCGTTCCGCCCGCGTCCTGGCCGCCCGGCGGCTCGCCAAGCGGAACTTCCGGAGCAAGGAGCGGCTGTTTCTCGCGGAGGGACCGCAGGCGGTGCGGGAGGCGGCGGCACACGCGTCCACGCTGGTCGAGCTCTTCGCCACGCCGGACGCGGCGGAGCGGTACGCAGACGTCATCGGTGACGCCCGTGACGCGGGGGCCCGGGTGCACCTCGCCGACGAGCAGGTCATCGCCGACATCTCCACGACCGTCACCCCGCAGGGCCTGGTCGGGATCTGCCGGTTCCTGGACACGCCCTTCGAGGACATTCTCGCCGCCCGGCCCAAGCTGGTCGCCGTGCTCGCCCACGTACGCGACCCCGGGAACGCCGGCACCGTCCTGCGGTGCGCCGACGCCGCCGGGGCCGAGGCCGTCGTCCTGACCGACGCCTCCGTGGACCTGTACAACCCCAAGGCCGTACGGGCCTCAGTGGGCTCCCTCTTCCATCTCCCCGTCGCCGTCGGCGTGCCCGTCGAGCAGGCCGTGGCCGGGCTGAAGGACGCCGGGGTGCGCATCCTCGCCGCCGACGGAGCCGGTACGGACGACCTGGACGACGAGCTCGACAAGGGGACCATGGGCGGGCCTACCGCCTGGGTCTTCGGGAACGAGGCCTGGGGGCTCCCGGAGGAGACCCGCGCGCTGGCGGACGCCGTGGTCCGCGTCCCGATCCACGGGAAGGCCGAGAGCCTGAACCTGGCCACCGCCGCCGCCGTATGTCTCTATGCGTCAGCCCGTGCACAGCGCGCCTCCGGAGGGTGCCGCTCCGTCACCGAGAGCTAGTAGGGTGACCAGCTCGGGGGCCCCTCAGACGCCTGAGAGGTGGGGTACGGGGATGAGCGTCGGCACGAGCAGCGCACCGGGAGCACGGGACGTACGGCGCCCGCCCGCGTCCCGGCCCGGTGATCTCGCCGAGCTCGGCATCGATCCCGACCAGCTGCCCGACGGACTGGTCGTCGCGGACGAGCACGGGCGCGTGATCTGCTTCAACGCCGCCGCGGCCCGGATCACCGACCTGCCCGCCGAGGACGCCCTCGGACAGCGGCTGGACAGGGCCCTGCCGTTAGAGGACCTGGAGGGCCGCCGCTGGTGGCAGCTGACCGACCCCTACGGCGGTCTCGCCATCCGGGTGGGACAGCCCGAGCGGAATCTGCTGCTGCACGGGGGGCGCGAGGTGCTCGTCTCCGCGAAATACGTGCGGACGCGGCCCACCGGACCGGTCCGCCGGGTCGTCGTCTGTCTCCGTGACACCGAGGCCCGCCGCCGCACCGAGCGCAGTCACGCCGAACTGATCGCCACCGTCGCCCACGAGCTGCGCTCCCCGCTCACCTCGGTCAAGGGGTTCACGGCCACCCTCCTCGCCAAGTGGGAACGCTTCACCGACGACCAGAAACGGCTGATGCTGGAGACCGTCGACGCCGACGCCGACCGGGTCACCCGGCTCATCGCCGAACTCCTCGACATCTCGCGGATCGACTCCGGGCGGCTGGAGCTCAGGCGCCAGCCCGTCGACATCGGCGCCGCCGTCGGGCGCCACATCCAGGCGTACGTCGCCGCGGGGCTGGCCGCCGACCGGTTCCTGCTGCGCCTCGAACAGCCGCTGCCCGCCCTGTGGGCCGACCCCGACAAGATCGACCAGGTGCTCAGCAACCTGCTGGAAAATGCGGTGCGGCACGGCGAGGGAACCGTCACGATTGACATCACGGCCACGGCGTCGCCCCGAGAGGGGGAGGATGCCGGCACGTCGGTCACGGTGAGCGACGAGGGGTCCGGCATCCCGGAGGAGTCCATGAACCGCGTCTTCACCCGCTTCTGGCGGGGCAGCAAGCGCGGTGGCACCGGCCTCGGGCTCTACATCGTCAAGGGCATCGTCGAGGCCCACGGCGGCACCATCACGGTCGGCCGCGCCCCCGGCGGCGGCGCCGAGTTCCGATTTACGTTGCCCGTGAGCGCTCCGGCCTACCTGACCTGAGCAGCCCGCGGGCGCATTCGTACATCCCCACCCCGTTAGACTCGGCCTTTGGCACCTTTGTGTCCCGAAGCCGACGACGATTCGTCCATGGATCGGTGACGGGGACCTCCAGCCAGCCAATCGGAAGCACGGGAAGAGATGTCGGCACCGAATAAGTCGTACGACCCTGTCGAGGTCGAGGCGTTGAAACCGGAAGCGATCGAGCGCATGCGGGACGAGGCGCTCGCCGCCTTCACCGCCGCCGATTCCCTCGACGCGCTCCAGGAGGCCAAGGTCGCGCACACCGGCGGCACCTCGCCCCTGGCCCTCGCCAACCGCGAGATCGGCGCGCTGCCCCCGCACGCCAAGGCCGAGGCCGGCAAGCGCGTGGGCCAGGCCCGCGGCGCCGTGAACAAGGCCCTCGCCGCCCGCCAGGTCGAGCTGGAGGCCGAGCGCGACCAGCGGGTGCTGGTCGAGGAGGCGGTGGACGTCACGCTGCCGTACGACCGCGTACCGGCCGGCGCCCGCCACCCGCTCACCACGCTCTCCGAGCGCATCGAGGACGTCTTCGTGGCCATGGGCTACGAGGTCGCCGAGGGCCCGCAGGTCGAGGCCGAGTGGTTCAACTTCGACGCCCTGAACATCGGCCCGGACCACCCGGCCCGCGGCGAGGCCGACACGTTCTTCGTGCAGGGCCGGGGCGGCGGCACCGAGTCCGGTGTCGTGCTGCGCACCCACACCTCGCCCGTGCAGATCCGCTCCCTGCTGGAGCGCGAGCTGCCCGTGTACGTGATCTGCCCCGGCCGCGTGTACCGCACCGACGAGCTGGACGCCACGCACACGCCGGTCTTCCACCAGGTCGAGCTCCTCGCCATCGACGAGGGCCTGACCATGGCCGACCTCAAGGGCACCCTGGACCACATGGTCCAGTCGCTGTTCGGCGAGGGCATGAAGACCCGGCTGCGGCCCAACTTCTTCCCCTTCACCGAGCCGTCCGCCGAGATGGACATGGTGTGCTACGTCTGCCGCGGCGAGTCCGTCGGCAACCCCGACCGGCCCTGCCGCACCTGCTCCAGCGAGGGCTGGATCGAGCTCGGCGGCTGCGGCATGGTCAACCCCAAGGTGCTGACCGCGTGCGGCGTCGACCCGGAGAAGTACAGCGGCTTCGCCTTCGGGTTCGGCATCGAGCGGATGCTGATGTTCCGCCACAACGTCGAGGACATGCGAGACATGGTCGAGGGTGACGTCCGGTTCACCCGGCCGTTCGGGATGGAGATCTGATGCGGGTCCCGCTTTCTTGGCTGCGGGAGTACGTCGACCTGCCGGCGACTCAGACCGGGCGTGACGTCCAGGCCAAGCTCATTTCGGCCGGCCTCGAGGTCGAGACGGTCGAGCAGCTCGGCCACGACCTCAAGGGCCCGCTCGTCGTCGGCCAGGTGCTGACCATCGAGGAGCTGGAGGGCTTCAAGAAGCCGATCCGCTTCTGCACGGTCGATGTCGGCCAGGCCAACGGCACCGGCGAGCCCCAGGAGATCGTCTGCGGCGCCCGCAACTTCGTCGTCGGCGACAAGGTCGTCGTGGTGCTCCCCGGCGCCACCCTGCCGGGCGGCTTCTCGATCTCCGCCCGCAAGACGTACGGCAGGACGTCCCACGGCATGATCTGCTCCGGCGACGAACTGGGCATGGGCGACGACGGCAGCCACGGCATCATCGTGCTGCCGCCGGAGACCGAGGTCGGCAAGGACGCCATCGAGCTCCTCGAACTGGTCGACGAGGTCCTGGACATCGCCGTCACCGCCAACCGCGGCGACTGCCTGTCCATCCGCGGCGTCGCCCGCGAGACCGCCATCGCCTACGGCCTTCCGCTGAGCGACCCGGCCCTGCTCGACGTCCCCGGCCCGAACGCCTTCGGCTACCCGGTGAAGGTCCTGGACCCCGTCGGCTGCGACCGCTTCACCGCCCGCACCGTCACCGGGCTCAGCCCCGAGGCGCGCTCCCCGATCTGGCTCCGGCGCCGCCTGCAGAAGGTCGGCATGCGCCCGATCTCGCTCGCCGTCGACGTCACGAACTACGTGATGATGGAGCTCGGCCAGCCGCTGCACGCCTACGACCGCTCGCTCGTCCAGGGCACCATCGGCGTCCGCCGGGCCGAGGAGGGCGAGAAGATCGTCACCCTCGACGGCGTCACCCGCACCCTGCACGCCGAGGACCTGGTGATCACCGACGAGCGCGGTCCGATCGGCCTCGCCGGGGTCATGGGCGGCGCCAACACGGAGATCGCCGACCACACCGAGGCCGAGGGCACGACCGACATCGTGATCGAGGCCGCGCACTTCAACGCGGTCTCCATCGCCCGTACGGCCCGCCGCCACAAGCTGTCCTCCGAGGCGTCCAAGCGCTTCGAGCGCGGCGTCGACCCGCAGGCGGCCTCCGCCGCCGCCCAGCGCACCGTCGACCTGCTGGTGCTGCTCGCGGGCGGCACCGCCGAGGCCGGCGTCACCGAGGTCATCGCGCCGTCCGGGCCGCACACCATCGCGGTCGCGGCCGACCACCCGGACAAGGTCGCGGGCGTCGAGTACGGCCGCGAGACCGTCGTACGCCGTCTCCAGGAGGTCGGCTGCGACGTGTACGGGCAGGACGAGCTGATCGTCACCGTGCCGTCCTGGCGGCCCGACCTCGCCGAGGTCAACGACCTGGCGGAAGAGGTCATCCGCCTGGAGGGCTACGAGAACCTGCCCTCGACGCTGCCCAAGCCGCCGTCCGGCCGCGGCCTGACCCACCGGCAGCGGCTGCACCGCCGCGTCGGCCGTGCCCTGGCCGGCGCCGGGTACGTCGAGGCGCCGAACTACCCGTTCGTCAGCGAGCAGGTCTTCGACCAGCTCGGCCTCGCGGCCGACGACCCGGCCCGCCGGGTCGTCAGGCTGGCCAACCCGCTCAACGACGAGGAGCCGGCGCTTCGTACGTCGCTGCTGCCGGGCCTGCTCGCCGCGCTGCGGCGCAACGACGGCCGGGGCTCGCACGACCTCGCGCTGTTCGAGACCGGTCTGGTCTTCCTCCCTCGTCAGGAGCAGCGGGCCGCTGTCTCGCCGCCCGTCGACCGGCGTCCGACCGACGAGGAGATCGCCGAGCTCGACGCCGCGCTGCCCGAGCAGCCGCGCCATGTCGCCGTCGTCCTCGCGGGCGCCCGCGAGCAGGCCGGCTGGTGGGGCAAGGGCCGGCCTGCCGACTGGGCCGACGCGGTCGAGGCGGCACGGGCGGTGGCGCGTGAGGCCGGTGCCGAACTGCTCGTCCGCGGCGGCCAGTACGGGCCGTGGCACCCGGGGCGGTGCGCCGAGCTGGTGGTCGTCGCGGACGGTGCCGAGCGGGTCGTCGGTCACGCGGGTGAACTGCACCCGCGGGTGCTGAAGGCGCTGGGCCTGCCTGCGCGTACCTCCGCGATGGAGCTGGACCTGGACGCCCTGGAGCGGGTCGGTGACGGCACCCCGCAGGCGCCGAGCATCTCCACGTTCCCGGTCGCCACCCAGGATGTCGCGCTGGTCGTCGACACATTCGTACCGCACGCCGACGTGGAGGCCGCGCTGCGCGACGGTGCGGGTGAACTGCTGGAGGCGATCCGGTTGTTCGACGTGTACGAGAACGCCGAGCAGCTCGGTGAGGGGCGGAAGTCGCTGGCGTACGCGCTGCGGTTCCGGGCGGCCGACCGGACGCTGACGGTGGATGAGGCGTCGGCGGCTCGGGACGCTGCGGTTGCCCTCGCGGGCGAGCGTACGGGGGCTGTCCTGAGGGGTTAGTCGTTGTGGGGGCTGCTGTTGTCGACCGGCTGCGGGTTCGTTGTGGCGGGTCGCGCAGTTTCCCCTCGCCCCTCGTGGGAGCACGCCCCCACACACCCAATTCGGTCACCTCACTCGATTGAGTGACTTCTCCTGGTGATCTGGCCTTTTCGGGGCATGCGGTCGACAGAATCGGACCGGCCTTTCGGGGTCGGTCCGATTGCGCTGGCAGGCCTGACTGGGGGGCCATGGGCATGATCCGCATCAAGGCTGGGGTGCCCCGCAGGGCGGGGCGGACCCGGACGGACTCTCGGGGGCCCGGTCGCCGGGGCCTTCCCGCATGGCTCCGGACCAGCACCCGTCGGCCGTTGCGGCGAGCTTTCTCGCTCGGGCTGCCCACGGCCTGGGGCACCGCCGCGGTCTCGTACAAGCTGGCCTGTCCGCTGGCCCAGCAGGACGGCTTCGGCGCGCGCGCCGTCACCAGCGCCGTCTTCTTCGCCGTGGGCGCCGGACTGATTCTCCACGTCCGGCACTCTCTGCTGCGCGAGCTCCGGCAGGCCCGTGAGGTCGCGAGCGCCGCCCAGAGCGTGCTGCTGCGGCCGCTGCCCCCGCGCATCGACGGGCTGGACGTCGCCGCCGCCCAGCTGTCCGCCGACCGCGGCGCCACCATCGGCGGCGATCTGTACGAGGTCGTCGCCACCGAACACGGCGTACGGGTCGTGATGGGTGACGTCCGCGGACACGGGCTCGCGGGGATCGGCACCGCCGCCGCCGTCCTCGGCAGCTTCCGTGAGGCCGTCCACGACGAGGCCCGACTCGACGGTGTGCTGCGCCGACTGGAACGCGCACTGGCCCGGCACCTGCGCGAGCGGGCCCGCGCCGAGCACCCCTCGGTCGGCCCGGAGCCCGACAACCCGGTCGCCGAGGAGTTCGTGACCGTACTGCTGCTGGAGATCGGCCGGGACGGGACGGTGCACGCCTTCAACTGCGGCCACCCGTGGCCGTACCTGCTCAGCGGCACCCACGTCGAACCCCTCGCTCGCGCGGATCCCCTGCCACCCCTCGGCCCGTTCCCGCTGCCGTCCGAACTGCCGCCGACGCACAGCGGCCGCCTGTTGCCGGGAGAGACCCTCGTCCTGCACACGGACGGTGCCGAGGACGCGAGGGACGGACGTGGCCGGTTCTTCTCCCTCCCCGAAGTGCTGTCGGAGATCGTCCGCGACAACCCCGTCGCCGTCCCTCAGGCCGTCCTGGGGTCGGTCTTCACCGCACTCCTGCACCACACGGGAGGCACCCCGTCGGACGACGTGGCCTTGCTGGTGCTTCGCCACGACCACACGGGCAGACGCACCTCAGCGGCGCGAGACGGTGACACCTGCGGCTCCGCCGCGCGGGCGCGGCCGGCCACGACCGATCCGCAGCCGACAACGCACCTCTAGCCGACGAGTCGCCCGGCCCGGCCGGCGAGGCCGTCCGCCCCGCCACGGAGTGTCGGGCAGGCAGCTGGGCGGACGGCGCGGAGTCGGGCCGCCGCACTGTACGAGGGGGAGCCGGCGGCCCGGCCAGCCTCTTGCGAGGCATTTCAGTCAACCGGCTGGAAACTCTCCGCGACAGTGTGCACACAGCGCGGATTCGAGTACTCCGTTCGCACCCCGTGTGAACGAGGACCCACTACTCTGTCGGCACCGAGGCACCCGGGGGGCATCCCATGCAGCCCAACACTCTGCTCGACGCGATCCTGGACGAGGCGGGCATCTCGCACGCGGGACTCGCCGCCCATGTGAACCAGGCGGGCCGGGCGCGCGGTCTCGCGCTGAGATACGAACACACCGCCGTGGCGCGGTGGTTGAAGGGACAGCGGCCCCGCGGTCAGGTGCCCGACCTGATCTGCGAGGTGCTCGCCGTCCGGCTGCAACGACCCGTCACCCTCGACGACATAGGCCTCGGTGTACCCGGCGAGCCGTCCGCCCCGCACGGCACCTCGCTCTCCGGGTTCGTGGAGCGGGCCACCGCCCTGTGGCGCTCCGACGAGCAGCAGCGCCCGCACATCCTGGGCGCTCCCGCGGTCACGGGCACGCCCGCCGTCATGCCCGTGTGGGAGTGGGAGAACCCGCCCGAGGACGTCGACGTCTCACGCGGTGGCCGGCACCGGGTCACGGCGGCCGACCTCGAGATGCTGCGCGCGGCCCGTACGCACTACGAGCAGATGTACCGCAAGGCCGGCGGGGTCGCGACCCGTGCCCGGATCGTGGGCTTCCTGAACGCCGAGGCCGCCCCGTTGCTGCGCGGCAGCTACACCGACGAGACGGGCCGTCAACTGCACCGGGCCACCGGCGGTCTGGTGGCGGTCGCCGGAATCTGCGCGTACGACTCCGACGCGCACGGTCTCGCCCAGCGCTACTTCCACCAGGCGCTCAGGCTCGCGAAGGCCAGTGGGGACCGGGGTCTTGGCGCGTACGTGATCGCCCTTCTGGTCAACCAGGCGCTGTTCATGCGGGAGTACCGGCAGGCCGTCGCCTTCGCCGAGGCCGCGCTGCGTGCCGCCGGCCGGAACATCACCCCGGCGCTCGCCTCCGACCTGTACGCGATGCAGGCGAAGGCGTACGCGCACCTCGGCGACGGCACCAGCGCGCTGTCCTGCATCCGGCGGGCCGAGCAGGCCGCCGAACGCATCCGGCGCGGTTACGAGCCGGACGAGACGGGCTATGTCCAGCCGGGACTCGTCAACGTCCAGGTGGCGGAGGCGCTGTTGAGCCTGGGGGAGGTGGCGGCGGCGCGGGAGCACGCCATGGCCGCCGTCGACAACCCCGCCCACGACCGGGGCCGGGTGCACCGGCTCGCCATGCTCAGCACGATCGAACTGCGCCAGGGCAACGCCGACAAGGCGGTGGTCATCGCGGTGCAGATGGCCGAGCAGGCCCGCGGAATGGAGTCCCAGCGCCTGCGCGACAGACTCCGGGCGGTGCGCGAACACCTGGTGCGCAGCGGCTGCTCGGGCACCGCCGAGGCCGCCGCGCTCATCGACGGGGCACTGCGCGTACCGCTGTAGGACCGGCACACGACCGCCGACACTCATCGTTCCTGCTGCGATATTGCCACTTACTCGACGGAAGGTGGCAGAACCGTGCAGTGGACGAAACAGAACGAACGAACTGTGTATGGAAATCGCTGGTTCACCGTCAACCTGGCAGATGTGGAGCTGCCGGACGGCCGGCACCTGGACCACTTCCTGATACGACTGCGGCCCGTGGCCGTTGCCACAGTGGTGAACGAGGCCAATGAGGTGCTCCTTCTGTGGCGACACCGCTTCATCACCGACAGCTGGGGGTGGGAACTCGCGGCGGGTGTCGTCGAGGACGGCGAGGACATCGCGACGGCGGCCGCCAGGGAACTCGAGGAGGAGACCGGCTGGCGGCCGGGACCCCTGCGCCACCTGATGAGCGTGGAGCCGTCCAACGGGCTCACCGACGCCCGGCACCACATCTACTGGGCCGACGAGGGCGAGTACCTCGGACACCCCGTGGACGACTTCGAGTCGGACCGCCGGGAATGGGTTCCCCTCAAGCTCGTCCCCGACATGGTCGCCCGCGGTGAGGTCCCGGCCGCGAACATGGCGGCCGCGTTACTGCTGCTGCATCATCTCCGACTCGGGCAGGACGCCACGCCCTGATACGCCCCCCTCGCGTCCTGGAGCCGTACTAGTGCCCCAGGGCCTGCCAGATCGTCACGACGAGCGCGCCCATGGCGGTGAGTACCGCGACCGCGGGCAGCGGCCAGCGGGCGTGCTCCAGGGCGATGATCCGGGCGGCCAGGTCGTCGAGCTCCTTGCCGGTCTCCTCGGTGCGATGACTGAGCAGGGCCAGCCCTCCCTCGACGCGGGCGTACGCCACGTCGAGTCGGCGTCGTAACTCTGCGAGTTCCCCATGGACCACGGGATGCTCGGGGTCGGCGGTCACGAGTCCGCTCCTTTCTGTAGTCGTCACATCCCTTGCATGCGCATGAAGAGTCAACTCGCCTGGTGGGCGCGTGGGGAGAGTGTGCGAGGGGCATATGCGAGCCCGGGGCGCACACGGTGTGTGAATGCGACGGGCCCGGCACTCCGAAGAGTGCCGGGCCCGTGGCCGTCGCACTGTGTCATCAGCACCCTGTAACGAGCACTGTGCAGTCAGCTGTACGTGTAGAAGCCCGATCCCGACTTCCGGCCCAGCCGGCCCGCGTCGACCATGCGCTGCAGCAGCGGGGGAGCGGCGTACAGCGGCTCCTTGTACTCCTCGTACATCGAGAACGCCACGGAGGCCACCGTGTCCAGACCGATCAGGTCGGACAGCTTCAGCGGGCCCATCGGGTGGGCGCAGCCGAGTTCCATGCCGTTGTCGATGTCCTCGCGGCTGGCGATGCCCGACTCGAACATCCGGATAGCGGAGAGCAGATACGGGATCAGCAGCGCGTTGACCACGAAGCCGGAGCGGTCCTGGGCGCGGATGGCGTGCTTGCCGAGCACCTTCTCGGCGAAGACCTGGGCCCGGCCGAGCGTGCCCTCCGAGGTGGTGAGCGCCGGGATCAGTTCGACGAGCTGCTGCACCGGGGCCGGGTTGAAGAAGTGGATGCCGATGACGTGGTCGGGCCGCGAGGTGGCGACCGCCAGTTTCACCAGGGGGATCGAGGAGGTGTTGGAGGCCAGGATCGCGTCGGGCCGGGTGACGACCTGGTCGAGCACCTGGAAGATCTCGGTCTTCACCTGCTCGTTCTCGACGACGGCCTCGATGACCAGGTCGCGGTCCGCGAACTCGCCGAGGTCGGTGGTGAAGCTCAGGCGCGCCAGTGTGGCGTCCCGCTCCTCCTCGGAGATCTTGCCGCGCTCGGCGGCCTTCGCCAGGGAGTTGAACAGCCGGGTCCGGCCTATCTCCAGGGCCTCGCCGGTGGTCTCGGCGACCTTCACGTCCAGGCCGGCGCGGGCGCACACCTCGGCGATGCCCGCTCCCATCTGGCCGCAGCCGACCACTCCGACGCGCTCGATGTCGGTCACATCGTCCCTTTCGCTGGTCTACGGGCATCGCAGGGCGCGTGGGTCCGGTGCGCCTGCTCCGTTCGTGCACGTTACCGCCAAGTATCGATGATCGATCGCCGGGGTGGGGCTTCCGTCGGGCATCCTGGGGCGCGAAGACGGTCCGTGACCAGGCGGATCCGCCGTGTACAGGGGTGTGTGCAATGGGACGAGTGTCACGACGGGCGTTCGCGCTGGCCGCGCTGGCGACGCTCACGTCGGCCTCGGGCGGTGCGTCGGCCGCACCGGGCCACCGGGCGGCCCGGCCGCGGAAGGCCGCCGAGATGCGGGGCGTGTGGCTGGCGACCGTGACGAACCGGGACTGGCCCTCCCGGCCGGGCCTGAGCGCGGCGGACCAGCGGGCCGAACTCGTCGCCCACCTCGACAGGGCCGCGGAGAGCGGCCTCAACGCGGTGATCTTCCAGGTACGTCCCACCGCCGACGCCCTGTGGCCCTCGCCGTACGAGCCCTGGTCGCGGTACCTCACCGGCACCCAGGGCAGGCACCCCGGCTGGGATCCGCTGGACACGGCCGTCCGGGAGGCGCACGCGCGCGGCCTGGAACTGCACGCCTGGTTCAACCCGTACCGGATCGCCACCCACAACGACCCCGAGCAGCTCGTCGAGACCCACCCCGCCCGACGGCATCCGAACTGGGTGGTGCCGTACGGCGGAAAGCTCTACTACAACCCGGGGCTGCCCGAGGTCCGGGCCTTCGTCCAGGACGCGATGCTCGACGCGGTGGAGAAGTACCCCGTCGACGCCGTGCACTTCGACGACTACTTCTACCCGTATCCCGTGGCGGGCCAGAGCTTCGACGACGACGCGGCCTACGACAGGCACGGCGGTGGCTTCCCGAACCGGGCCGCCTGGCGGCGGAACAACATCGACCTGCTGGTGCGCGAGACCTCGGCCCGGATCAAGGCGATCCGGCCCGCAGCGCGGTTCGGCATCAGCCCCTTCGGGGTGTGGCGCAACGCCACCACCGACCCGCTGGGCTCCGACACCCGTGCGCTGCAGACGTACGACGACCTGTACGCGGACACCCGCAAGTGGGTCCGGGAGAACTGGATCGACTACATCGTCCCGCAGCTGTACTGGCACATCGGCTTCGCCACCGCCGACTACGCGAACCTGCTGCCCTGGTGGGCGGAGGTGGCCCGGGGCACCGGGACGCAGGTGTACGCCGGTGAGGCGCTGTACAAGGCCGGCGCCCCGGCGCAGCCCGAGGCCTGGCAGGACCCCGCCGAACTCTCCCGGCACCTCACGCTCGCCCAGGACCATCCCGAGGTGCGCGGGCATGTCTTCTTCGCCGCCAAGGACGTGGCGACGGATCCGATCGGGGCCATGGCACGGGTGGTCGCCGACCACTACGGCCGGCCGGCGAGGACCCCGCAGGGCCAGGCCTGAAGCTGCCCTAGTGGTTGGTCTCCCGGTGTCGGATCTCGGTGTCGGGGCCGGGTGAGCACACGCCCTCGTGCCCGTCCTGGAAGCGGACGCGGTACGGGGGGTTGCCTTCCTGCCCCATCACCTCGACGATCTCGCCGACCTTGTCGTTCTGTCCGACCACCCTGCCGTGCTGGACAAGCTGGTCGCCCACGGTTGCACGCATCTGTCAGGCCTCCTCACCATGTGCGGGAGCAGCGGTCCGTGGCCTTGAGTCTTACGGCGCAGGGCCCGGTCGGGACCGGTGCGTGCAAGCCGTTCAGCCTCGCGCCCGCTGCGTGACGGCGATGCACACGAGCACCGCCGCGGCCGTCAGCGGTGCGGCCACCGTCAAGTGCTCGTCCAGCAGCAGCACCGACCACACCAGTGTGAGCAGAGGCTGGGCCAACTGCAACTGGCTGGCCTTGGGGATGCCGATGGCGGCCATGCCCCGGTACCAGACGACAAGGCCGAAGAACTGCGACCCGGCCGCCACCCACAGCAGCCCGGCCACGCTGTGCGCGGTGAGCCGGAGGGGTTCGTACGACAGCGCCAGCGCGGCGGCGGGCAGGGCGAGCGGCAGGCACAGCACCAGCGCCCAGCCGATGACCTGCCAGCCCGGCATGACCCGGGCCAGCCGGCCGCCCTCGGTGTAGCCGGCCGCGCACACCAGCAGCGCCCCGAAGAGGTACAGGTCGGCGGTGCTCAGGGCACCGCCGCTCTGCTGGACGGTGAAGGCGGCCACCGCGGCGGCGCCCGCGAGTGCCGCGGCCCAGAAGGTGCGGGAGGGGCGGGTGCCCATGCGCAGGGCGGAGAACAGGGCGGTGGTCAGGGGGAGCAGGCCGACCACGACGGCGGCGTGCGCGGTCGTCGAGGTCTCCAGCGCGAGTGTGCTCAGCAGCGGGAAACCCACGACGACACCGGCGGCGACCACCGCCAGCCCCGGCCAGTGGCGCCGGGCGGGTACCGGTACGCGCAGCGCGAGCAGACAGCCGCCCGCGATCAGCGCCGCGAGGACGCTGCGCACGGCGACCAGGGACCAGGGGCCGAAGCCCTCCAGGCCCCAGGCGGTGGCGGGGAACGTGAGGGAGAAGGCGACGACGCCGAGGGCGGCCTGCAGGGTGCCGGCTGCGGTCGTTCCGCTGCTGCCGGTCGACGTCCCGTTCGAAGGCGTGACCGCTATCCGGCTCGGTGCGATAGCGCTACTCTGTGCTCTCATGCAAGAGCGTAGCAGTGTGGAAGGTCTGGCGGATCAGCTGCGTCGGGAGCTGGACCGCTACTCGCCGGGTGGAAAGCTCCCGTCGAGCCGTGCCCTCGTCGAGCGCTTCCGGGTCAGCCCGGTGACCGTCTCGCGAGCCCTCGCCCAGCTGGCTGCCGAGGGGCTGGTGGTCACCCGGCCCGGCGCCGGCGCCTTCCGGGCCCGACCGCGCACCCAGGCCGCTGCCGTGGGTGACACCTCCTGGCAGGAGGTCGCCCTCAGCGCGGACGGCGCCGCCGAGCTCGTACCGCGCTCGGTGGACGCGTCCGGTGTCCTGGTCTCGCTGGCCGCTCCGGCGCCCGGCGTGATCGAGTTCAACGGCGGCTATCTGCACCCCTCCCTGCAACCGGAGCGGGCGATGGCCGCCGCGCTGTCCCGCGCGGCCCGTCGCCCCGGCGCCTGGGGGAGACCGCCCATCGAGGGGCTGCCGGAGCTGCGGGAGTGGTTCGCGCGGAGCATCGGCGGTCCCGGCGGCAGCGTCACGGCCGCGGCGGTGCTGGTCACCTCCGGCGGTCAGTCCGCGCTGACCACCGCGCTGCGCGCGCTCGCCCCGCCCGGCGCGCCCGTGCTCGTCGAGTCGCCCACCTACCCGGGCATGCTGGCGATCGCCCGCGCGGCCGGTCTGCGCCCGGTCCCGGTCCCGGTCGACGCGGACGGCGTACGGCCGTCCCTGCTCGCCGACGCGTTCCGGGCCACCGGCGCCCGGGTCTTCGTCTGCCAGCCGCTGTTCCAGAACCCGACCGGCGCCGTGCTCGCCCCCGAACGGCGCGGTGAGGTGCTGCGCATCGCGCGCGAGGCGGGCGCGTTCGTCGTCGAGGACGACTTCGTACGCCGGCTCGTGCACGAGGACGCGGGTGCGCTGCCGCGTCCGCTGGCCGCCGACGACCCCGACGGCGTCGTCGTCCACGTCGGCTCGCTGACCAAGGCGACCTCACCCAGCTTCCGGGTGAGCGCGCTCGCCGCGCACGGGCCGGTGCTGGAGCGGCTGCGGGCCATCCAGGTCGTCGACACCTTCTTCGTGCCCCGCCCCCTGCAGGAGGCGGCCCTCGAACTGGTCGGCTCGCCCGCATGGCCGCGCCATCTGCGCGCGACCTCCGCCGAGTTGAAGGCCCGGCGCGACACGATGACGGCCGCGCTGCGGCTCGACCTGCCCGTCCTCGCCCTCCCGCACATCCCGTCCGGCGGCTACCACCTGTGGCTCCGCCTCCCCGACGGCACCGACGAAGCGGCCTTGGTGGCGGCCGCCCAGCGCGCGGGTGTCGCGATCACCCCCGGCCGTCCCTACTTCAGCGCCGAACCGCCTGCCGGACACGTGCGGTTGAGCTTCGCGGCGGTGGCGGGGACGGGGGAGATCACGGAAGGGGTGCGGCGGCTTCGTACGGCCTGTGAGGAGGTGCTCTAGAGAGGTGCATCAGAGGTGCCGCAGATGGATCGGAGCTGCTTCGGAGGTGCTTCGGAGCTCTCGGAAAACGGCTCGACGTCATAGCCGGCGACCTGCGAACCTCCCCGCATGACCGACACCCCGAGCCTCGCCGAGGGCTACGAGCTCTCCACCGACCCCGACCGCATCGACGCCGGGCGGGTGCACCGCTGGCTGTCCACCGACGCGTACTGGGCGATCGGGCGGCCCCGGGAGAAGCAGGACCGGGCGATCGAAGGGTCGCTCAACTTCGGGGTGTACGAGTCGGTATCAGGGGAGCAGGTGGCGTATGCCCGGGTCGTCACGGACCGGGCGACCTTCGCGTGGCTGTGCGACGTGTACGTCGATCCGTCGGTGCGCGGCAAGGGGATCGGCACGGCGCTCGTCGGGGCCGTGCGGGAGGAGCTGCGGCCGTACGGGCTCCGGAGGATCCTGCTCGCCACGCACGACGCCCACGGGGTGTACGAGAAGCTCGGGTTCGCGCCCTTGGAGAAGCCCGACCAGTGGATGGCGCTCGTCCAGGGGCATCCGGGCTCCATAACTCCCAGGTAACACCTCTTGACCTGCGGACTTTCGCGACTCACCATCGCCGCATGCAACTACGGGTCACGTTCGTCGCCGCCGCGCGCAGCTCCCCGCTGCTCGCCGAGCGCTTCGAGGACGACCGTCCGCTGGACCAGGCCGGCTGGGACGAGGTGCAGCGTGTCGCCCACGACCTGATCCCGCTCGCGGTGGCCGAGCTGCGCTACTGCTCGCCGACCCCGCGCAGCCGCGCCACCGGAGACGCCCTCGGCTACTCGCCGCTGGTGCAGCTCGCCCTGCGCGACTGCGACATGGGGCGCTGGCGCGGGCTGACGCTCGGCGAGGCGATGGCCCGCGAGCCGGAGGCGGTGGACGCCTGGCTCGCCGACCCGAACAGCACGCCGCACGGCGGTGAGTCGCTGCGGGAGTTCATCTCCCGCGTCGGGAACTGGCTGGACACCCGCCCCGTCGAGGACGGCGGCCGGATCGTCGCCGTGGCCGAGCCCTCGGTGGTCCGCGCCGCCCTGGTGTACGCCCTGAAGGCGCCGCCCTCGACGTACTGGAACATCGACGTCCGCCCGCTGTCGACGACCGTCGTCACGGGCCGTGCGGGGCGCTGGAACCTCCGCCTCGACGGAGTGTCGGCTCAGCCCTCGCGGGCGTAGTCGGTGGCCAGGACCAGGTCCTTGGCGGGGCCGCCCACGCGCCACACGGTCCGCCAGTGGTCCAGGTCGCGGACGGTGAACTCCCCGCGATAGAGGTCGGCCGAGCAGGGGTGGTCGGCGACATGGCGCCCCGAGGTCAGGTCCAGGTCGTGGAAGGGGCGTCCGTCGCTGAAGCGCACGTCCGCCGATCCGGGTGAGCCGGCCGGCCCGGGCAGGAAGCGCAGGGTGCGTTCGGCGGGGCGGGGGACGCCCTGCCAGGTGAAGGTGCCCCACTCGTGGTGCAGCAGTCCGCCCTCGTCCAGCGGGCTGAAAGTCGTCGTACCGGCGAAGTGGCCCTCCGCGCCGCTCGTCATGTCCCGCACGGATCGTGCCACCTGCCAGCTCCCGGCCAGATAGGCCAGTACGTCCGGCACTGGCCAGAACTCGCCCATCCCGTCCGCTCCTTCGTCCCATCCGTTGTTGTGCGACCCATTGACGCGTCCCTGCCCCCTCCCTATCTTGCCGTTCGAAGTGCTGATCATTGCCCGATATTTCGAACAGCGCTTTTCGTGCACCCACAACTCCACACCCCTGAGCCGCGGAGCATCCATGTCACGCACCCGCACCCGCTGGAGACTCGGTCTCACGGCCACCGCCTTCCTGGTGGCGGCCGGTCCGGTCCCGGTACCCGCGCACGCCGAGGACGTCACCGACTACGCGATCACCGTCGATCCGACCGCCAAGGGCGCGAAGATCGACGACACGATGTACGGCGTCTTCTTCGAGGACATCAACCGGGCCGCCGACGGCGGTCTGTACGCCGAGCTCGTGCAGAACCGGTCCTTCGAGTACTCCACCGCCGACAACACCTCGTACACGCCCCTCACCTCCTGGACGGTCGACGGCACCGCGCAGGTCGTGAACGACGACGGCCGGCTCAACGAACGCAACCGCAACTACCTGTCCGTGGGCGCCGGTTCGTCCGTCACGAACGCCGGCTACAACACCGGCATCCACGTGGACGAGGGCAAGAAGTACGACTTCTCGGTGTGGGCCCGCGCCACCGGCGGCACCACCCTCACCGTCACCCTCCAGGACGCCGACGGCACGCTGGCCACCGCCCGCAAGGTGGCCGTGACGCGGAGCGGCTGGGCCAAGTACACCGCCACCTTCACCGCGACCCGCACCAGCAGCGACGGCCGGCTCGCCGTCGCCTCCTCCGCCGCGGCGGCCCTCGACATGGTCTCCCTCTTCCCGCGAGACACCTACAAGCACCAGTCCAACGGCCTGCGCAAGGACCTCGCCGAGAAGGTCGCCGCCCTGCATCCGGGCTTCCTGCGCTTCCCCGGCGGCTGCCTCGTCAACACGGGCTCCATGGAGGACTACAGCGAGGCCTCCGACTGGCAGCGCAAGCGCTCCTACCAGTGGAAGGACACCATCGGCCCGGTCGAGGAGCGCGCCACCAACTCCAACTTCTGGGGCTACAACCAGAGTTACGGCCTCGGCTACTACGAGTACTTCCGCTTCGCCGAGGACGTCGGCGCGATGCCCCTGCCCGTGGTCCCGGCCCTGGTGACCGGCTGCGGCCAGAACAAGGCCGTCGACGACGAGGCGCTGCTCGAGCGGCACATCCAGGACACCCTCGACCTCATCGAGTTCGCCAACGGGCCGGTGACGTCGACCTGGGGCAAGAAGCGCGCGCAGATGGGCCACCCCAGGCCGTTCCACCTCACGCACCTCGGGGTCGGCAACGAGGAGAACCTGCCGGTCGAGTACATGGCCCGGTTCAAGCAGTTCCGGGCCGCGATCGAGGCCAAGTATCCGGACATCACGGTCGTCTCCAACTCCGGTCCGGACGACGCCGGTTCGACCTTCGACACAGCCTGGCAGCTCAACCGCGACGCGAACGTCGCCATGGTCGACGAGCACTACTACAACAGCCCGCAGTGGTTCCTGCAGAACAACGACCGCTACGACTCCTACGACCGCGGCGGCCCGAAGGTCTTCCTGGGCGAGTACGCCTCCTGGGGCAACGCCTTCAAGAACGGCCTCGCCGAAGCCGCGTTCATGACCGGCCTGGAGCGCAACGCCGACGTCGTCAAGCTCGCCTCCTACGCCCCGCTGTACGCCAACGAGGACTATGTGCAGTGGAGCCCGGACATGGTGTGGTTCAACAACCACGCCTCCTGGAACTCCGCCAACTACGAGGTCCAGAAGCTGTTCATGAACAACGTCGGCGACCGCGTGGTGCCCTCGACGGCCACCGGCACGCCCTCGCTGCTCGCCCCCATCACCGGAGCGGTCGGCCTGTCGACGTGGGCGACCACAGCGGCGTACGACGACGTGAAGGTCACCGGCGCGGACGGGACGACGCTGCTCAGTGACGACTTCAGCGGTGACGCCTCCCGGTGGAACCACACCGGCGGCGGCAGCTGGAGCGTCCAGGACGGGCAGTACGTGCAGGGCGACGTGGCCGCCGAGAACACCATGGTCTCGGCCGGCGACCCGTCCTGGCACGACTACGACCTGCACGTGAAGGCCACCAAGAAGTCCGGCAAGGAGGGCTTCCTCGTCGCCTTCGGCGTCAAGGACACCGGCAACTACTACTGGTGGAACCTGGGCGGCTGGAACAACACCCAGTCCGCCGTCGAGCAGGCCGTGGACGGCGGCAAGTCGACGCTCGTCTCCAAGGCCGGGTCGATCGAGACGGGCCGTGCCTACGACATCGACGTCAAGGTGCGGGGCCGGCAGGTCACCCTCTACCTCGACGGCCAGGAGTGGGGCAGCTTCACCGACGACAAGCCGGCCGAGCCCTTCCGGCAGGTTGTCACCAAGGACAAGAAGACCGGTGACCTGATCGTCAAGGTCGTCAACGCCCAGTCCTCGGCGGCCCGTACGGCCATCGACCTGGGCGGTGCGAAGGTCGCGTCCCGGGCGAAGGTCACCACGCTGGCCGCCGCGCCGGACGCGGTGAACACGGAGACCGACACGGCGGTGGCGCCGGTTTCGTCCGTCTACGCAGGGGTCGCCGCCAAGTTCACGTACACCTTCCCGGCGAACTCGATCACCTTCCTGCGGATCAAGCAGAGGTAGCCGGTACGGGCGTGGGCCGCTGTCCCAGGGGCGGCGGCCCACGCCCGGCACTCCCGGACGCCGGACCGCCGGTTCCGTCACCGGTGGCAGAACAGGCACCCTTCCCAGTGCGGCAGCGCGCTCAGCACCCGGTGCGGTACGCAGCAGGCCATCGCCCCGGTCTGGGAGCAGGTCGGGGTCCGGAGCGGACGCCGGGGGCTCGAACGCCTCGACGATCTCCCGGAAGCGCGTCAGGTGGTCGACCGCGTGGGGTGGCTCGCACCCGAGCTCGTCCCAGCGGTGCCGCTGTGCGGCCAGATCGAGTACGCGCAGGACGAACCCCTTGGCCGCCGCCCGCGCCGCGCCCGATCCGCCCCAGTCCAGTTCCCCGAGATCGAAACCGACCGCGCCGCGCCCCATGGCGCTCTGGTCCTGAAGGGCCGGCAGACCGGCGAAGCGATGATCCCAGTCCCGTTCCGCCAGCGCCGACACGGCGAGTGTCAGCACCTCCACGAAGACCGCGGTGCCACTGTTGGACAGATACAGATCGTCGTCGCCGGCCCCGAACGTGTTCCCCATGTCGGACAGGTTACGGAGATGCATGAATCGAATTGCATAAACGTGCATCGAAACGTATAGTCATGCCATTCCAGAGGAGGATGTATTCCCATGGCGGTACGTGCGGCAGTG
The DNA here is from genome assembly GCF_042714835.1 of Streptomyces sp. NPDC058678. Lineage (NCBI taxonomy): Bacteria > Bacillati > Actinomycetota > Actinomycetes > Kitasatosporales > Streptomycetaceae > Streptomyces > Streptomyces sp. NPDC058678. The sequence goes on from NZ_JBHXSG010000026.1 coordinate 90,328, forward strand.
GCCGGAGCGAGTGGATACGCGGGCGGGGAGCTCCTGCGTCTGCTCCTGGCGCACCCCGAGGTCGAGATCGGCGCCCTGACCGGCAACTCCAACGCGGGACAGAGGCTCGGCGCGCTGCAGCCACACCTGCTGCCGCTGGCCGACCGCGTGCTCCAGGAGACCACGGCGGACGTCCTGGCCGGACACGACGTCGTCTTCCTCGCGCTTCCGCACGGGCAGTCCGCCGCCGTCGCCGAGCAGCTCGGCCCGGACGTGCTCGTCGTCGACATGGGAGCCGACTTCCGACTCGAGAACGCCGGTGACTGGGAGAGGTTCTACGGCTCCGCGCACGCCGGCACCTGGCCGTACGGCCTTCCCGAACTGCCGGGTGGCCGCGCCGCGCTGGAGGGGTCCAAGCGCATCGCGGTGCCCGGCTGCTACCCGACCGCCGTCTCGCTCGCGCTCTTCCCGGCCTACGCCGCCGGGCTCGCCGAGGCGGAGGCCGTGATCGTCGCCGCGTCCGGGACCTCCGGCGCGGGCAAGGCGCCCAAGCCGAACCTGCTGGGCAGCGAGGTCATGGGCTCCATGTCCCCGTACGGCGTCGGCGGCGTCCACCGGCACACCCCCGAGATGATCCAGAACCTCAGCGCGGCCGCCGGCGAGACCGTCTCCGTCTCCTTCACGCCGACCCTCGCCCCGATGCCCCGCGGCATCCTCGCCACCTGCACCGCGAAGGCGCGCCGCGGCGTCACCGCCGAGTCCGTCCGCGCCGCCTACGACAAGGCCTTCGCCGACGAGCCCTTCGTCCACCTCCTGCCCGAGGGACAGTGGCCCGCCACGGCGTCCGTCTACGGTTCCAACGCCGTTCAGGTGCAGGTCGCGTACGACGAGGCCGCGGGCCGCATCATCGCGATCAGCGCCATCGACAACCTGACCAAGGGCACCGCGGGCGGTGCCGTCCAGAGCATGAACATCGCCCTCGGCCTTCCCGAGGAGCTCGGTCTTTCCACGATCGGAGTCGCACCGTGAGCGTCACGGCAGCACAGGGATTCCAGGCGGCGGGCATCGCCGCCGGAATCAAGGAGAACGGCAACCCGGACCTGGCCCTCGTGGTCAACACCGGGCCACGCCGCGCCGCCGCGGGCGTCTTCACCTCCAACCGCGTCAAGGCCGCGCCCGTCCTGTGGTCCGAGCAGGTCCTCAGGACCGGCCAGGTCTCCGCCGTCATCCTCAACTCCGGCGGCGCCAACGCCTGTACGGGCCCGAAGGGCTTCCAGGACACGCACGCCACCGCCGAGAAGGTCGCCGAGGTGCTCGGCCTGGGCGCCGTCGAGATCGCCGTCGCCTCCACCGGCCTGATCGGCATCCTGCTCCCGATGGACAAGCTGCTCCCGGGAGTCGAGCAGGCGGCCGAGGCCCTGAGCGAGCACGGCGGTGAGAAGGCCGCCATCGCCATCAAGACCACCGACTCCGTCCACAAGACGTCCGTCGTGACGAAGAACGGCTGGACCGTCGGCGGCATGGCCAAGGGCGCCGGCATGCTCGCCCCGGGCCTCGCCACCATGCTCGTCGTCCTCACCACCGACGCCGACCTCGACAGCGCGACCCTGGACAAGGCCCTGCGCGCCGCCACCAAGGTCACCTTCGACCGCGTCGACTCCGACGGCTGCATGTCCACCAACGACACCGTCCTCCTGCTCGCCTCCGGGGCCTCCGACGTCACCCCCGGGTACGAGGAGTTCGCCGAGGCCGTACGCGCCGTCTGCGACGACCTCGGTCAGCAGCTCATCCGGGACGCCGAGGGTGCCAGCAAGGACATCAAGGTCGAGGTGATCAACGCCGCGAGCGAGGACGACGCCGTGGAGGTGGGCCGCTCCATCGCCCGCAACAACCTCCTCAAGTGCGCGATCCACGGCGAGGACCCCAACTGGGGCCGCGTGCTCTCCGCGATCGGTACGACGAAGGCGGCCTTCGACCCCGACCGGCTCAACGTCGCCATCAACGGCGTCTGGGTGTGCAAGAAGGGCGGCGTCGGCGAGGACCGGGACAAGGTCGACATGCGCTACCGCGAGGTGCACATCGTCGCCGACCTCGCGGCCGGCGCCGAGACGGCCACTATCTGGACCAACGACCTCACCGCCGGCTACGTCCACGAGAACAGCGCGTACTCCTCATGAGCACTACCCGCAAGCACACCGCCCTCCCCAAGGCGCAGATCCTCATCGAGGCGCTGCCCTGGCTGGTCCGGCACAACGGCAAGACGGTCGTCATCAAGTTCGGCGGCAACGCCATGATCGACGAGGACCTGAAGGCCGCCTTCGCCCAGGACGTGGTGTTCCTGCACCACGCCGGCCTCAAGCCCGTCGTCGTGCACGGCGGTGGCCCGCAGATCAGCGCCGCCCTCGACAAGCACGGCATCGTCAGCGAGTTCAAGGCGGGCCTGAGGGTCACCACCGAGGACGCCATGGACGTCGTCCGCATGGTGCTGGCCGGACAGGTCCAGCGCGAGCTGGTCGGGCTGCTCAACCAGCACGGGCCGCTCGCCATCGGTCTCACCGGCGAGGACGCGCACACCATCACCGCCATCAGGCACCAGCCCGAGATCGACGGGGAACTGATCGACATCGGGCGGGTGGGCGAGATCACCGACATCGACACGGGTGTGATCGACGCACTGCTCGCCGACGGCCGGATCCCGGTCGTCTCGTCGATCGCCCGGAGCCAGGACGACGGACATGTCTACAACGTCAATGCTGATACGGCGGCTGCGGCACTCGCTGCTGCTCTGGGCGCCGAAACCCTCATGGTCCTCACGGACGTCGAGGGCCTCTACGAGGACTGGCCCAACAGCGACGAGGTGATCAGCCGCCTCACCGCCTCCCAACTGGAGAAACTGCTGCCGGAGTTGAGCTCCGGCATGGTGCCGAAGATGGAGGGCTGTCTGCACGCCGTGCGCAACGGCGTGACCAACGCCCGCGTCATCGACGGCCGGGTCCAGCACTCGATCCTGCTGGAGATCTTCACCGACGAGGGCATCGGCACCATGGTCGTGCCCGACGAGAAGACGGACGCACAGGACGCACAGGGGGAGTCATGAGCAACGAAGAACTGACCGCGCGGTGGCAGGGCGCGCTCATGAACAACTACGGCACTCCGCGGCTGCCCCTCGTGCGCGGCGAGGGCACCAAGCTGTGGGACGCCGACGGCAAGCAGTACCTCGACTTCGTCGGCGGCATCGCGGTCAACGCGCTCGGCCACGCCCACCCGGCGATCGTCGAGGCGGTCAGCAAGCAGATCGCCGCCCTCGGCCACGTCTCCAACCTCTTCATCGCCGAGCCGCCCGTCGCGCTCGCCGAACGGCTGCTCCAGCACTTCGGCCGTGACGGCAAGGTGTACTTCTGCAACTCCGGCGCCGAGGCCAACGAGGGCGCCTTCAAGATCGGGCGGCTGACCGGGCGGAGCCACATGGTCGCCACCGACGGCGGCTTCCACGGCCGGACCATGGGCGCCCTCGCGCTGACCGGCCAGCCCGGCAAGCGGGAGCCCTTCCTGCCGCTGCCCGGTGACGTGACGCACGTGCCGTACGGCGACGCGCAGGCGCTGGCCGCCGCGGTCACCGAGGAGACGGCCCTCGTCGTCATCGAGCCGATCCAGGGCGAGAACGGCGTCGTGGTGCCCCCGGCCGGCTATCTGAAGGCGGCCCGGGCGATCACCGCCGCGACCGGCAGCCTGCTGGTGCTGGACGAGGTGCAGACCGGGATCGGACGCACCGGGCACTGGTTCGAGTACCAGGCCCACGAGGGCGTCCTGCCGGACGTCGTCACGCTCGCGAAGGGTCTCGGCGGCGGACTGCCGCTCGGTGCGACGGTCGCCTTCGGGCGGGCCGCCGAGCTGCTGCAGCCCGGCCACCACGGTACGACCTTCGGCGGCAACCCGATCGCCTGCGCGGCGGGGCTCGCCGTACTGGAGACCATCGCCGCCGAGGGCCTCCTCGAGAACGTCAAGCAGCAGAGCGAGAAACTGCGGGACGGAATCGAGTCGCTCGGGCACCCGTTGATCGCCCACGTCCGGGGAGCGGGCCTCCTCCTGGGTATCGTGCTCACCGAGCCGCTCGCGCCGAAGGTGCAGCAGGCGGCTCAGGACGCCGGCTTCCTGGTGAACGCGCCCGCCCCAGACGTCGTACGGCTGATGCCGGCGCTGAACCTCGGCGACGACGAAGTGGACGCGCTTCTCCAGGCACTGCCCGGCATCCTGGACGTGGCCAAGGGGGACGGATGATCCGGAGAATGAGACGACGATGAGCCAGGCGCAGGAGCACGAGCAGACCGCAGGGCCTGCCGTACCGCAGACCCGCACCGCACGCCACCGCCGGATCGTGGACATCCTCAACCGGCAACCGGTGCGCAGCCAGAGCCAGTTGGCCAAGCTCCTCGCGGACGACGGGCTGAGCGTCACACAGGCGACGCTCTCCCGCGACCTCGACGAGCTGAACGCGGTGAAGATCCGCAACACCGACGGCGACCTGATCTACGCGGTGCCGAGCGAGGGGGGCTTCCGCACCCCTCGGGCGCCGCTCGGCGGGTCGGCGAAGGAAGAGCGGATGCGGCGGCTGTCGTCGGAGCTGCTGATCTCCGCGGAGGCTTCGGCGAACCTGGTGGTGTTGCGGACGCCGCCGGGTGCCGCGCAGTTCTTGGCCTCGGCCATCGATCAGGCCGAGCTGCACGACATTCTGGGGACCATCGCGGGTGACGACACGTTGCTGCTGATCAGCCGGGATCCCGTGGGGGGACAGGCGCTGGCGGACCATCTGCTGCGACTGGCTCAGAACGGGAACGGGCACTGAGGGTGCGGGTTCCGGTGGTGCGCCGGGTGCGGGTGCGTGGGGGCTGGTCGCGCAGTTCCCCGCGCCCCTGAGGTCCGTTCAGCCGCGGGTAGTCGTGCCGCTGGGGCGGCACGTGGTGGTGTGCCGGGGTGCGGGTGGGGCTGGTCGCGGAGTTCCTCGCGCCCCCGAGGTCGGCTCAGCCGCGGGTAGTCGTGCCGCTGGGGCGGCCTGCGGCGGTGTGCCAGGTGCGTGTGGGCTGGTCGCGGAGTTCCTCGCGCCCCTGAGGTCCGTTCAGCCGCGGGTAGTCGTGTCGCTGGGGCGGCACGGGTGGGCGCGCCGGTACCCCGTGGGCGCCGGGCTGCGCGACGCACTCCCCGGCAGCCGCGCCGGTCAGCCCAGCCGGGCCGCCAGCCCTCCCGTGCACCGCACCTCGTCGCCCGCCGTGATCAGGAGTGCCTCCACGTCCGGGAGGGACTCCAACCAGCCCAGTGCCTCCCGCGAGCCCATCGCGAAGGCGGCGGTCGCCCAGCAGTCCGCCCAGATGAGCTGGGGAGCCACCACGGTGACCGCCACCAGGTCGGTCACCGCGGAGCGGCCCGTCCGGGGGTCGACGATGTGCGTGCCGCGCTCGGCCGTGCCGGACGTGGCGACGGCGAGTTCAGGGACCCCCGCCGCGGAGACCACCGCCGCCAGTCCCCCCGGCCGCATCGGGTCCGACACCCCGACGCGCCACGGACGTTCCGGGCCGGGCACGCCCAACAGCTGCACGTCCCCGCCGCCGTTGACGCTCACCCCACTCGCCCCGGCCTCCGCCATCCGCCGGGCGGCCCGTTCCGCGGACCAGCCCTTGACGATGCCGGTCGGGTCGAGGCGGCCCTCGTAGCGCATGCTGAACCAGCCGTCGCTGACCCGCTCCGCTTCCGCGCCCAGTTCGAGCACCTCGGCGACCATCGGGTCGCAGTCGTCGACGGTCAGTTCGCCCCGGGCCAGCCGGGACACCTGGCTGTCGCCGCGGTAGGTGCTGAACAGCTCGTCGACCCGGTGCAGCCCGGCCACCGCCTCGCGCAGTGCCGCCTGTACCGCACCGGGATCCCCGCCGCGGACGTCAAAGGAGAAGACCGTCCCCATGACCTCCTCCGCATGACGTACCGCGGCGGGAGTATGTGCCGGCTCGGCCACCGTGTCAGCCACCGGCCTGGTCCAGGGCCGACTGCAGGGACTGCTTGTAGCCGGCGCTGGTGTAGGTCGCTCCGGACACCGCGTCGATGTCCGCGGTGCCGGCGGCCACGGCCGCCTGGTTGAGCTTGGGTACGGCGTTGGCGGTGATCTGGTCGCTCTGGCCGCCCTTGGGTGCCTGGACGGTCTCGGCCTTGGTGATCTTGCCGCCGCTGACGGTGATGCGGACCTGCACGGCGCCGTACTGGGTCTGGGCGGCGTCCCCGGTGACGGTCTTGGCGGCTTGGGCGTTGCCCGAGCCCTCGGCAGCCCCCGACTCGGCCCCCGCCCCCGCCGAGGCCTTCGCCTTGTCCAGGGCCGACTGAAGGGACTTCTTGTAACCGGCGCTGGTGTAGGTGGCGCCTGAGACGGCGTCGATGTCCGCGGTGCCGGCGGCCACGGCCGCCTGGTTGAGCTTGGGTACGGCGTTGGCGGTGATCTGGTCGCTCTGGCCGCCCTTGGGTGCC
>NZ_JBHXSG010000026.1:96906-128569 GCF_042714835.1 Streptomyces sp. NPDC058678
GTCTCGGCCTTGGTGATCTTGCCGCCGCTGACGGTGATGCGGACCTGCACGGCGCCGTACTGGGTCTGGGCGGCGTCCCCGGTGACGGTCTTGGCGGCCTGGGCGTTGCCCGAGCCCTCGGCAGCCCCCGAACCCGCCCCCGCCGAGGCGTTCGCCTTGTCGATGGCCGACTGCAGGGACTGCTTGTAGCCGGTGCTGGTGTAGGTCGCTCCGGACACCGCGTCGATCTCCGCGCTCTGCGCGGCCACCGTCGCCTGGTTGAGCTTGGGTACGGCGTTGGCGGTGATCTGGTCGCTCTGGCCGCCCTTCGGTGACTGGACCGTCTCGGCCTTGGTGATCTTGCCGCCCGCGACGGTCAGCCGGACCTGGACCGCGCCGTACTGGGTCTTCACCGCGTCCCCGGTGACCATGCCGGTCCCGGCGGCCTGGGCGCCGCCCTGCGCCGACGCGGCCGGGGGCGCGGCCCCGCCCGCCGCCGCGGAGGACGGGTCGGAGGACGGTTTCAGCGACAGCAACAGCACGACACCGGACACGGTGGCGGCGGTCGCGAGCACGACCCGTCGGAGGGGATGACTCTTCCTCATCGCTTCTAAGCTCCTGAAGTCCCGTCGCTCACATCTCGAACGACTCGTGATGGATGCGGCGGGCGGGCACACCCGCACCGCGCAGTGCTTCGTACACGGACTGCGCGAACCCGGGCGGGCCGCACATGAAGACGTCGTGGTTGTCGAGGTCCGGCAGCTTCTGCCGCAGCCGCTCCGCCGAGATGTCGGGGCGTTCCCCGTCCGGGCTGTTGACCGCGTACATCAGCCGGGCCCCGCGCTCGTCGGCGATGGCCGCCAGCTCGTCCCACAGGGCCAGGTCGTGCGTGCTGTTGGCCCGGTAGAGCAGGGTGATGTCGCCGGCCCCGCCGGGCAGCGTCTCGAACAGCGCCCGCATCGGGGTGATCCCGACGCCGCCCGCGACCAGCAGCACCTTGCCGCGGCTTCGGCGGGACGCGGTCAGCGCGCCGTACGGGCCCTCGGCCCACACCTTGGTGCCGGGCGTCAGCTCGCGCAGCCGTTCGCTGTGGTCGCCGATCGCCTTCACCGTGATCCGCAGCATGTCGGGGCGGGGCGCCGCCGACAGCGAGTAGGGGTGCGAGCTGAACCGCATGCCCGGCGCAAGGAACCGCCAGCGGAAGAACTGCCCCGCCTCCGCGCCCATCCGGTGCAGCTTCCGCCCGCCGATCAGCACCGACACGATGCCGGGTGTCTCCTCGATGACCGCCGCCACGTACATCCGGTGGCGCAGGTTCAGCCGGATCGGGGTGAGGATCCGGTACCAGATCACCAGCGCGGTCACCGAGCCGTACAGCCCGTACCAGACGGTCTTCGCGGCCGGTTCGACGGCGAACTCGTTGCCGGTGGTGAGCTGGTGCCAGAACGTCAGGAACACCGCCGCGTAGGTCAGCAGGTGCACGTGGTACCAGGTGTCGTACGGAATGCGGCGGCGGACCGGGCCGATCGAGAGCAGCCCGATGAGGAACAGCAGACCGGTGCCGATGGCGGCCTTGCCCATGTCCGGCAACTGGTTGATGGAGTCCATCGTCTGCTGGACGATGTCGCCGAGACCCTTGCCGGCCTGGAGGGCGTAGCCCCACATGATCAGGAAGACGTGGGCGATCGTCAGACAGAGCGTGTACCGGCCGCTCATCGCGTGCCAGCGCGCCACCCGGTCGGAGCCCACCCGGCGTTCCAGCGCGGGTACCCGGGCCATCTGGAGCACCACGAGTGCCATCAGGTATCCGGCGAGCAGGCCGGTGATCCGGCCCGCGTTGAGGATCTTGCCGTTGTTGTCGCTGATGGACGGGGTGTTGGCCCACCACAGCCACAGCACACCCGCCGCCCCGGCCCATACGGCGAGCAGCAGCAGGGTCGCCGGGGAGCGGCGCGGGCGGATGCGGCGCATCGTCTGGCGGCGGGCGGCGCGGCCGCCTGCGAGCGTGGTGGTCACGGTTCCTCCGGGGCGGGGCAAGGGGGGTGGCGTGGTCCCTTGGCCCACAGATACGTGCCGTGACGCCCGTGTGTTCAGCCGCCTGCCGAGTCCGGTGCGGACTGGAGTGACTGGCGGTAACCGTCACTCGTGTACGTCGCTCCCGAGACCGTGCCGATGTCGCCGCTCTACGCGGTCGGGGCCTCGCTCCGCCGCCGGGGGAGCCGCCGTCGTGGCGGCGGTGGTGGAGGCGCAGGGTGGGAGCGTGGGGGCTGGACGGCCGCCCGGCACCGACGACGTTCGCCGTGCGGCTCAGTACCGGGTGACCGCCGTACGGCCGCTCACCGTGCCGATCGCGAGGTGCGGCCTCTTGCCGGGCTCCGCCCACGCAAGGATCCGCCGCATGGCGTCCGCCGGCACCGACACACAACCAGCCGTCGCGCCACGCCCGTTGACGTGCAGAAAGATACCGGCGCCCCGCCCCCGCACCGGCTTGGCGTAGTTGAACCCGACGACGAGCGCGTACGCGTACTGCGTCCTGTAGGAGATCAGCCGCTCCGCCTCGGCCGCCCGGCAGTGCGCGGGGCGCGGCTCGACCCACCGGTTGTAGGACCGCGAGTCGTTGTCCTGGCACCACCAGGAGTCCTGCCGCACCGCCCGGTACCTGTACGTCGTCCCGCCCGGCGCCGCCTTGATCCCGAACGCGTACGGCAGGTCGTACAGCCCCGTCGGTGTGGTGTTCGTCCCCTGTCTGCGCGAGGAGCCCTCCACCAGGCCGTTCGCCCCGAAGCGGGCCTTGGCGGAACCGGCCTTCGCCCACTGCCCGCCCCGCAGCTCCCACCACGTCACCGTGCCGGACGTCGAGCCGGTCTTCGCGGCCACCGCGGTGATCAGCTGGCTGCCGCCTCCGGTGTCGGCCATGCGTGCGGGCAGCGGCGGCCCGCCGCCGGGCGCGGCACCGAGGACGAGGAGGGAGGCGGAGGCCAGGGTGGCGACGGCAGCGGAGCGCATGGCACGACCGTACGATCGCGCGGCGGCGACGGCAGCGGGCATGGGCCGTTCGGGACCGTCCCCGTATGCCGTCGCCGCCGATGTCACCGCTTCCGGCGACCTCCGGGCTCAGGGGCCCAGCGGATTGAGCAGGTCCGCCCTCTCCTTGAAGGCGTACAGCAGCAGGTCGGTCATCCCGAAGGTGTCCTTGGCCTTCCGGTCCGCGACCGGGCTGAGGAACGGCTGCCAGAACGGGTCGCGGACGATGGAGTACCGGCTGCCCTCCATGGCACGGTGGAAGACCTCGGCGACGATGCGCCCGCCGACGCCCGTCAGCCGGCCGCTGCCGTTCACCTCGGCCTCACGCAGGATGTAGAACCACAGCGGGCAGTTCTCGGCGAGTTTCCCGCGCAGCCCTTCGCTGAGCCGGACTCCGCCGACGCTGTCGAAGTCGGACGGCCCGAGCGGCTTCACGCCGAGGTACTCGGCCATCTGCTGACCCGTCGCCAGGCTCATCATGTTCGCCCGGGTGAGGTTGCGGAAGGCCAGGTTCAGCTCGATCGGGTCGGGAGCCGGCGCTCCCCGGCCGCCGAAGGAGCCGAGCGGAAGGTCGGCCAGCGGGTTGACCAGCTGGGTGTCGATCCGCTTGGCGAGGTTGAACTGCTCGGCCGGCACGGCCAGGTCGTCCCGGCCCGCCTCACGGAAGTCGAACAGGCGTCGGAAGTCGGCGATCCAGTTGGTGGGAAGCCGCTCGAAGGAGCCCGCCTCGGGGTCGGCGGCGTCGGCGGGCGGCGGAGAGAGGATGCCGCTGGTGCCGGTGAACCGGAAGAGCAGCCGGAGCGTGCCCGCGCCGTTGTCGAAGATCCGGTTCCAGTTGTACGCCCCGCGCACCATGCTGTGGCCCAGCCGGTAGGCGGCCACGGAGAACTCGATCGGCATGGTCGGGCGGTCCTTCTGGCCCGGGTACGGCTCGAAGAACTTCCGGCCCCGGGTGAACACCTCGTCGACGACGCCGGGGTCGACGATCCGGGGCAGGAAGTCGTGGCGCAGCATCCACTGGTAGTGCTTGACCACGGTCTCGCGTGCCGTCTCGAACAGGACCGCGCTCGACACACCCTTGTCGACCAGGTCGGCCACGACCCGGTTGTGGAAGCGGATGAAGGCGCAGTGGACCTGGGCGACGACGAGGTTCTCGTCGTTGCGCGCGTCCGGGATCAGCGGCCGGCGCCGCTCCGAGATCAGCGAGCCGGCGCCCACCCGCGGCAGGTCGAAGCCGCCGAGGGGCAGGCCGACGATGTGGTCGCCGTCGGGGGCGGGCAGCCCCTGGGTGGTGCCGGTGCGCAGCCGCAGGCCGTCGTCCTCGTAGAAACGGCGGTCGAAGCGGTGGTCGGGGCCGAGGCCGTAGAGGCTGTCGAGGTCCAGGGCGGGCGAGCGGCCCTGCAGGAGCTGGCCGAGCGTGACGTCGTCCTCCAGCTGCGCGGCCGTGGCGTCCAGGGTCAGGTCGTGGTCCACGAACTGGCCCAGATACGTGAAGCCCGCCGGGACCGCGGGGTTGCCGGAGTCGGGCTGCGGCCCCGCCTTGGTCATCGCCTCGGCGAGTTCCTTGCGGGCGGCCCGGTCGAGGAGCCGGTCCGGCCCGGCCTGCGGGCCCAGCCGGGAGAACTGGAACTTGCGCAGGGCCGCGACGGTCGACGCCGTCCGCGGCTGGGCCGGGCCGTCGTCCGCGGAGCCGGAGAGGATGCCCTCGCCGACGACGAAGTACGCGTCACGGACATGGCGTTTGCTCTGAGGCTCGCGTGTAGGTCGGAACATGATTCCCCCATCTGTTCGTGCGCCCAGGCTAGGTGGGGGAGCACGGCGGACGGGAGAATTCCGTCAATATGCACAAGAGGCCTGTGTATGTATAGATCAAATAAAAACGGCTAAATCGGACTCATCGGCAACGGCAGTCCAGGGAGCCCGTCCAGGCTCGTGGTGACGTGTTCCTTCTTCGCGAAGTACTCGCTCAGCGACTCGTCGTCCTCGCGCGCGAAGCGCTTGCCGTGCAGGTCGCGGTCCTCGTCGTACGACATGAAGGGCACCGCGTAGCCGCAGGTGTCCCGGACGAGTTCGGCCCGTACGACGATGATCGCGCGCAGGCCGTGCGGGGTGGGATCGATGTCCGGGAAGCGGGCGAGCAGTTCCCGGAAGCGCGGATCGTCGCGGAAGACCGGCTCGCCCCGGCCGTGCACGCGCACGATGTTCGGCGGACCCTGGAAGGCGCACCACATGAGGGTGATCCGGCCGTTCTCCCTCAGGTGCGCGACGGTCTCCGCGTTGGACCCGGCGAAGTCGAGGTAGGCCACGGTCAGTTCGTCCAGGACCGCGAACGAGCCCTTGAGGCCCTTGGGGGAGAGGTTGACCGTGCCGTCGCCGGACAGCGGGGCGGTCGCGGTGAAGAAGAGAGGCTGCGCCTCGATGAACGTGCGCAGCCTGCCGTCGATGCGCTCATAAGTCTTTCCCATGTCTAAAGATTATGGGCGCAAGTCCTTTGTCTGTCTAAGGAATTCCGATATCCGCTTCCTTCGGCGCACGTCTCCTCCGAGACGTCCGTGGCCGCCCCGGCCGGCGTTCACACGGGGCGGCCACAGCGCCTGTCACGTCACTCGGTGACCGTGCAGGCGGCCAGGGATTCCAGGCCCTGCGGCTTCTCGGCGGTGCGGCCGATGGAGATGGCGATGCGGTCGATGGTCGACGCGCGCTTGCCCTCCAGAGGGCCGACGATCGCGTTCTGCACGAAGTTGGGTCCGCCCTGGCCGACGGTCTCGACGAGCCGCTTGTTGGCCTCGTCGATCTGGGTCTGGAGCAGGGTCAGGTTGCGGTCCACCTCGGCCTGCGCGGAGGCCGGGATCGCGGGCAGCTGGCTGGCGACGTCGGGGCAGCTGATGGTGCCGGGGCCGGCCAGCGTCCGGGCGTTCGTGGTGCCGCTCTTCGACTCCGACTCCCCGGCGAGGGCGGAACCGGCGATGACGGCGCCGGTCATGACCACCGCGGCGGCGCCGCCGATCAACGCGACGCGACGCTTGTTGTACTTCGGAAGAGCCCTGGACATGCGGATGCCTCACTCGGGTCGGGGGGTCTCAGCGTTGACAAACGCGGCGCCTGCGTTCGGCGAGAGGTACGGGAAAGCGGTTTCGGACGTTCAAAGGCTCTTCAAATTCCTCGTCATCCGGCCGAGATTGACGAATCATGCGGACTACTGCATACTCATGCATGTCAGCGAATGCACATGAGGAGAGAACCGTGACCGAGCGCGTCGTACTCGCCTACTCAGGCGGTCTGGACACCTCCGTCGCCATCGGCTGGATCGCCGAGGAGACGGGCGCCGAGGTCATCGCCGTTGCGGTCGACGTCGGCCAGGGCGGCGAGGACCTGGATGTGATCCGCAAGCGCGCCCTCGCGTGCGGCGCGGTCGAGGCCGAGGTCGCGGACGCCAAGGACGAGTTCGCCGAGGAGTACTGCCTCCCGGCGATCAAGGCCAACGCCCTCTACATGGACCGCTACCCGCTGGTCTCCGCGCTCTCCCGGCCGACGATCGTCAAGCACCTCGTCGCCGCCGCCAAGAAGCACGGCGCGACCACTGTCGCCCACGGCTGCACCGGCAAGGGCAACGACCAGGTCCGCTTCGAGGCCGGCATCGTCGCCCTCGCCCCCGACCTGCGGTGCATCGCCCCGGTCCGGGACTACGCGATGACCCGCGACAAGGCCATCGCGTTCTGCGAGGACAAGAACCTCCCGATCGCGACCACCAAGAAGTCCCCGTACTCCATCGACCAGAACGTCTTCGGGCGTGCCGTCGAGACGGGCTTCCTGGAGGACATCTGGAACGGTCCGATCGAGGACATCTACGAGTACACGTCGAACCCGGCCACCCCGCGCGAGGCCGACGAGGTGATCATCACCTTCAAGGAGGGTGTCCCGGTCGCCATCGACGGCAAGCCCGTCTCCGTCCTGCAGGCCATCCAGCAGCTCAACGAGCGTGCCGGCGCCCAGGGCGTCGGCCGGATCGACATGGTCGAGGACCGCCTGGTCGGCATCAAGTCCCGCGAGGTGTACGAGGCTCCGGGCGCGATCGCCCTGATCACCGCCCACCAGGAGCTGGAGAACGTCACCGTCGAGCGCGAACTCGCCCGCTACAAGCGGCAGGTCGAGCAGCGCTGGGGCGAACTGGTCTACGACGGCCAGTGGTTCTCCCCGCTCAAGCGCGCCCTGGACGGCTTCGTCAACGAGGCCAACCAGCATGTCTCCGGCGACATCCGGATGACCCTGCACGGCGGCCGCGCGGTCGTCACCGGCCGGCGCTCCGAGTCGGCGCTGTACGACTTCAACCTGGCGACGTACGACACGGGCGACACCTTCGACCAGGCCGCGGCCAAGGGCTTCATCGACATCTACAGCCTGTCGTCGAAGATCGCCGCGAAGCGGGACCTGGCGTAAGCGATAGCGTGAATACCGCCTCCCTGACCGCCGGTCGGCAGGGAGGCGGTGGCACATCCGCGACCATGCATCCGAGGAGCAACGCAAGTGAGCAGCAACAGCGGTGACGTACGGCTCTGGGGCGGCCGTTTCGCCGACGGTCCAGCCGAGGCCTTGGCGAAGTTGTCCGCGTCCGTCCACTTCGACTGGCGGCTCGCGCCCTACGACATCGCCGGTTCGCGTGCCCACGCGCGCGTGCTCCACAAGGCGGGTCTGCTCACGGCGGACGAGCTGACCCGGATGCTCGCGGGTCTCGACCAGCTCGAGACGGACGTGGCCTCCGGAGTCCTCGTCGGCACCATCGCCGACGAGGACATCCACACCGCGCTGGAGCGCGGTCTCCTGGAGCGCGTCGGCCCCGACCTCGGCGGCAAACTCCGCGCCGGCCGCTCCCGCAACGACCAGGTCGCGACCCTCTTCCGCATGTACCTGCGCGACCACGCCCGGATCATCGGCGGTCTGATCGCCGACCTCCAGGACGCGCTGATCGGCTTGGCCCAGGCGCACCCGGACGTGGCGATGCCCGGCCGCACCCACCTCCAGCACGCCCAGCCGGTGCTCTTCGCCCACCACGTCCTCGCGCACGTCCAGCCCCTGTCCCGGGACGCCGAACGCCTGCGCCAGTGGGACGAGCGGACGGCCGTGTCGCCGTACGGCTCCGGCGCCCTCGCGGGCTCCTCCCTGGGCCTCGACCCGGAGGCGGTCGCCAAGGACCTCGGCTTCGAGCACGGCAGCGTCGGCAACTCCATCGACGGCACCGCCTCCCGTGACTTCGCGGCGGAGTTCGCCTTCATCACGGCGATGATCGGGGTGAACCTCTCCCGTATCTCGGAGGAGATCATCCTGTGGAACACGAAGGAGTTCTCCTTCGTGACCCTGCACGACGCGTTCTCCACCGGCTCGTCGATCATGCCGCAGAAGAAGAACCCGGACATCGCGGAGCTGGCGCGCGGCAAGTCGGGCCGCATGATCGGCAACCTCACCGGCCTCATGGCGACCCTCAAGGCCCTCCCGCTCGCGTACAACCGCGACCTCCAGGAGGACAAGGAGCCCGTCTTCGACTCCTGCGAGCAGCTGGAGGTCCTGCTCCCCGCCTTCACCGGCATGATCGCCACCCTCACCGTCCACCGCGAGCGCATGGAGGAGCTGGCCCCGGCCGGCTTCTCGCTCGCCACCGACGTCGCCGAGTGGCTGGTCAAGCAGGGCGTGCCGTTCCGCGTCGCGCACGAGGTCGCGGGCGAGTGCGTGAAGGTCGCCGAGGCGGAGGGCAAGGAGCTCGACGGCCTCACCGACGAGCAGTTCGCGAAGATCTCCGCCCACCTCACCCCCGAGGTCCGGTCCGTCCTCAACGTGGCCGGTGCCCTCGCCTCCCGCGACGGCCGCGGCGGTACGGCGCCCAGCGCGGTCGCCGTCCAGCTCGCGGAGGTCAAGGCGGACGTGGCGGCGCAGCACGCGTGGGCGGACGCAAAGAAGAAGGCGTGAGGACAGCGCCCCGTAAGGGGCGCGGGGAACTGCGCGAGTAACCACGACGCGCCCGCACTCGCCGAAACACCGCACGAGCCGAGCTCTGGGGCGAAGGTCATCGCGGGTTACGTTGGTCGGAAGCCGTACCGGAGCCGACCGAACGGAGCCCGCGATGCCCTTCGCACGTCTCGCGACCGCCACGACGCCCACCTGCCACATCGGCCTGGGGCTCGCAGCCGTCGGCCGTCCCGGCTACATCAACCTCGGCCGAGACCACGACCTCGGAGAGAACCGCAGCGTCGAGACGCTGCGCGCCCGCACCCACGAACTCCTCGACGCCGCCTACGCCCAGGGCGTCCGCTACTTCGACGCGGCCCGTTCCTACGGCCGGTCCGAGGAGTTCCTCGCCGACTGGCTGAACGCCCGCCCCGACATCGACGACATCGTCGTCGGCAGCAAGTGGGGCTACACCTACACCGCGGCCTGGAGCACCGACGCGACCGAGCACGAGGTCAAGGACCACACGCTCGCCACGTACGAGCGCCAGCGCGCCGAGAGCGACCAACTGCTCGGCGACCGGCTCGACCTCTACCAGATCCACTCGGTGACCCCGGACAGCCCGGCCCTCACCGACAAGGAACTCCACGCGAAGCTGGCGGAAGCCGCCGCGCGGGGCCTCACCGTCGGCTTCTCCACCAGCGGCCCCGCCCAGGCCGACACGATCCGGGCGGCGCTCGCCGTGACGGTCGACGGCGAGCCGCTCTTCCGTACCGTCCAGTCGACGTACAACGCCCTGGAGGCCTCGGCGGCCCCCGCGCTCGCCGAGGCGCACGACGCCGGACTCACGGTGATCGTCAAGGAGGGCATGGCCAACGGCCGCCTTGCGGACCCGCACGCACCGGCGGCCCTGAAGGCCGTGGCCGAGGAAACTTCCCTCGGCTGCGATGCCGTGGCCCTCGCACTCGTCCTCCGTCAGCCGTGGGCCGGCGTCGTCCTCTCCGGTGCCGCCACCGTCAACCAGCTCGCCTCCAACCTGCACGCGGCGGTCGTCGACCTGGACGAGGACCAGCTGGCCCGGCTGGCCGGACTGGCCGAGGAGCCGCGGGTGTACTGGGAGAAGCGCGCCGGGCTGCCCTGGCACTGATCGAACGCCTAGGGGCCGGCTCCGATGAGTCACGCATGCCCGCGATGAGACAAAGATGTCTCATGTGGGCTAGAGTTGTCTCATGGCTGTCGATCGTGACCACGTGCTGCGCGCCGCCGCGGCCCTGCTGACCCGCAAATCCACCGCGACCATGGACGAGGTCGCGAAGGCGGCCGGGATCAGCCGGGCCACCCTGCACCGCCAGTTCGCCGGGCGCGACGCGCTGGTCCGGGCGCTGGAGGCGCTCGGCATCGCGGAGTGCGAGGCGGCGGCGGCCGGCGCGCGACTCGACGACGGCCCGGCCCAGGAGGCGCTGCGCAGGTTCGTGAAGGAACTCGAACCCGCTGCCGGACTCCTCGCCTTCCTCTACAGCGAGAACCAGCTGTTCGAGGGCGAGGAGCGGAACGAGGGCTGGGCCCGTCTGGACGCCCGGATCGCCGCACTGTTCCGCCGCGGCCAGGCGTCCGGCGAGTTCCGCATCGACCTGACCCCCGCCTGGCTCACCGAGGCGCTCTACGGCCTGATGGCCTCCGGCGCCTGGGCGGTGTCGGAGGGCAGGGTCGCCTCCAAGGACTTCACCCACATGATCACCGAGCTGCTGCTCGGCGGCGCACTACGGAGAGAGGAATCATGACCAGCACCCTGCAGCCGGCGAACCCGACCGAGGCGGTGAAGCGCCCCGGCCGTTGGCTCGCGCTGTCCGTCCTCGTGCTCGCCGTGCTGCTGGTGGCCGTGGACGCGACCGTCCTCGGCCTCGCGACCCCCTACATCAGCGAGGACCTGAACCCCACCGGCACCCAGCTCCTGTGGATCGGTGACGTCTACTCGTTCGTCATCGCCGGTCTGCTCGTCTCCATGGGCAGCCTCGGCGACCGCATCGGACGCAAGCGGATCCTGCTCGTCGGCGCCACCGCGTTCGGCGCGGTCTCCGTCCTGAACGCCTACGCCACGACACCCGAGATGATGATCGTCGCCCGGGCGCTGCTCGGCGTCGCCGGCGCGACCCTGATGCCGGCCACGCTCGCCCTGATCCGCAACCTCTTCCACGACGCGCGCGAACGCAGTCTCGCCGTCGGCATCTGGGGCGCCACCGCCTCCGCGGGCACCGCGATCGGACCGATCGTCGGCGGCTTCCTGCTCGAACACTTCTGGTGGGGTTCGGTCTTCCTGATCAACCTGCCGGTGATGGCGGTCCTGGTCGTCGTCGGCGTCAAGTTGCTGCCCGAGTCGCGGAACCCGCGTCCCGGCCCGTGGGACATGAGCAGCGTCGTCCTGTCACTGGTCGGCATGATCGGTCTCGTGTACGCCGTCAAGGAGGCGGCCACCCACGGCCTCACGTGGGAGACGCTCGCCGCGGCCCTGCTGGGCGCGGGCGCGCTGTACGGCTTCGTACGCCGCCAGTTCACGCTGCCGACCCCGTTGCTCGACATGCGGCTGTTCCGCGACCGTGGCTTCAGCGGCGCGGTCCTGGCCGACCTGCTGACCATCCTCGGCCTGTCCGGCCTCGTCTTCTTCCTCTCCCAGTACCTCCAACTCGTCCAGGGCAGGGCACCGTTGGAAGCGGGCCTGGCCGAACTGCCGGCAGCCGTCGGCGCGGTGGCGGCCGGTCTGATCGCCGGCGCGGTGGCCCGGCGCTTCTCGGTCCGGTCCGTCGTCTCCGGCGGCCTCGCGGCCGTCGGCCTCGCCCTGGCCTCCCTCACCGTGATCGACCAGTCCACCGGCTACCCGCTCCTCGGCACCGCCCTGCTCTTCGTCGGCATCGGCGCAGGCTTCTCGTTCACCGTCACCGCGGACGTGATCCTCGGTTCCGTACCCAAGGAACAGGCGGGCTCCGCCTCCGCGGTCTCCGAAACGGCGTACGAACTCGGCGCCGCCCTGGGCATCGCCGTCCTCGGCTCGATCGTGACGGGCGTCTACCGCGACTTCACCGGCCCGGCGGGCACACCGGCGGAGGCACACGAGTCGCTGGGCGGGGCGGTGGAGGCGTCGGCCGGCTTGCCGGCCCACACGTCCGAGGCGCTGCTCGACGCGGCCCGGGGTTCGTTCGTGGACGGACTGGCGCTGGCGGCGGGCGTGGGGGCGGCGGTGCTCCTCACCGCGGCGGTGGCGGCATGGTTCCTTCTCCGCGGCCAACGGCTGGACAGCGCCCAGTAGGGGCGCGGGGAACTGCGCGACCGGCCACGGCCGGCCGGCAGTCGGCACACAGCTGTCGGCCGCGGCTCCGGGCTCGCTCGGCTGAGCGCTACGCGGCCTTCGCCTTGTTGGCGTACATGTCCACCCAGACGGCCGACGGCTGGACAGCGCCCAGTAGGGGCGCGGGGAACTGCGCGACCGGTCACGGCCGGCCCGCAGCCGTCGGCCGCGGCTCCGGGCTCGCTCGGCGGAGCGCTACGCGGCCTTCGCCTTGGTGGCGTACATGTCCACGTACTCCTGCCCGGACAGCCGCATGACCTCGGTCATCACGGAGTCGGTCACCGCCCGCAGGACGTAGCGGTCGCGGTCCATGCCCTCGTAGCGGGAGAACTCCATCGCCTCACCGAAGCGGACCGTGACCCGGCCGGGACGCGGGATGCCGGCGCCGCCGGGCTGGATCTTGTCCGTGCCGATGATGGCGAACGGGACCACGGGGGCGCCGGTCATCATGGCCAGCCGGGCGATCCCCGTACGGCCCCGGTAGAGCCGGCCGTCGGGGGAGCGCGTGCCCTCCGGGTAGATGCTGAAGACCTTGCCCTCCTCCAGCACCCGACGGCCGGTCATCAGCGCCGCGACACCGCCGCGGCCACCGTCCCGGTCGACCGGGATCATGCCGCAGCCCGTGAAGAACCAGGCCATCAGCCGGCCCTTGAGGCCCTTGCCGGTGACGTACTCGTCCTTGCCGATGAAGAAGACCTGCCGGTCGCAGAAGAGCGGCATGATCATCGAGTCGATGAACGTCAGGTGGTTCCCGGCCAGGATCACCGGACCGTCGCCCGGGATGTGCTCCGCGCCCTCCACCTGTGGGCGGAACATCAGGCGCATGATCGGTCCGAGCACTGCCTTGATGAGCGCGAAGCGGGACAACGGGCCCTCCGGGGTCAAGAGAACGGCGAGGCAATCTGTATGAGTCTGTGCAGGTGAGGACATTACTCGCGGCCTGGGGGGTCGCGCACATCGGGAACGCCGTATTCACCGAGGCCTTACGCACTGTTGACACCCGTTCACCTGCGGTGGCACGGCGTTTTCCGGTGGTAACCCGAACGGAACGATGTGACGGAGGTCGCGTACCGACCGCGTACCCCGGGGCACCGCCATGAAGCCGACAGAGCATCAGACATCTGTTCCCGTACGACATCCCGTGTCACCCGGGTGTTTCGCCGCAGGTCTCCCGCCCGCCACGGACACCCACCTACGATCGGCGCGCATGGTCGGGGCCGATGACAGGAGGGCGTTCATGGGAACGCAGGAGTCGCAGCACGAGCAGGAGTCGACCGGGCGGACGGGCGGCACCGGACGCCGGGCGCTCCTCGGGGCCGCGGTGCTCGGCGCGGGCGGAGCGGTCCTCGGGCTGTCCGGCACGGCGAGAGCGGCGGACGAGGGATACGGCGGGGGCGGCGGCGTGAAGAGCCTGCCCGTGCCGACGGTCATCGGCCACCGAGGCGCCAGTGGCTACCGGCCGGAGCACACCCTCGGTTCCTACCAGCTCGCCCTCGACCTGGGCGCCGACATCGTCGAGGCGGGCGACCTGGTGCCCACCAGGGACGGCCACCTCGTCTGCCGCCACGAGCCGGAGATCGGCGGCACCACCGACGTCGCGAGCCACCCCGAGTTCGCCGGTCGCAGAACCACCAAGCTCCTCGACGGCGTCTCCACCACCGGCTGGTTCACCGAGGACTTCACGCTCGCCGAACTCAAGACGCTCCGCGCGATCGAGCGCATCCCGGCCAACCGCCCGCACAACACCCTCTACGACGGCCGCTGGGCGATCCCCACCTTCGAAGAGGTCCTGAAGTGGCAGGACGAGCAGACCCGCAAGCGCGGCAAGCAGGTGTGGATCTACCCCGAGGCCAAGCACCCCACCTACTTCCGCAAACTGGGCCTCGGCCTGGAGGAGCGCATCGCCGGACTGCTGCGCAAGCACGGCAAGGACCGCAGGAACTCGCCGGTCATCGTCCAGTCCTTCGAGCCGACCAGCATCCGGCGCCTGAACAAGCTCGTCGACAACCCGCTGGTGGTGCTCCTGTCCAGCGCCGGCAGCCGCCCCTGGGACTTCGTGGAGACCGGCGACCCGCGCACGGTCGCCGACCTCGTCACCCCCAAGGGCCTCAAGGAGATCGCCTCCTACGCCCAGGGCATCGGCCCCACCCTCGACCTGGTCATCCCGCGTGACTCCGCCGGGAACCTCACCACGCCGACCACCCTGGTCAAGGACGCCCACGCGGCCGGTCTGATCCTGCACCCGTACACCATGCGCAACGAGAACCCCTTCCTGCCCGCGAACTTCCGCAAGGGCACCGACCCCGACGCCTACGGCGACGTCTTCGGCGCCTACCGGACGTATTTCGCGACGGGCATCGACGGCGTCTTCACCGACAACCCCGACACCGGCGTGCTGGCCCGCCAGGACTTCGTCAACCGCTGAGCCACCTGCCCCGGTTGGGGTGACAGTCGGCCGCCCGGGCAACCCGGGGCCGGGCGGCCGCGTCGCCCCGAATATGACGCACGACCTCGTCACCACCCTGCGCCCACTGCTCACCGCCGAGGCCCTGGCCGAGGCACATGCCACCGGAACGGAACCGGGCGACCTGGAACAGGCGGTCTGGCTCCGTCTCCTGGAGCACCTGGACACCCAGGGCCCTCCCCTCGACCCGTCCGGCTGGCTCCGCCGTGCCGTCCGCTCCGAGTCCCGCCGCACCCGCCGTACGACCCGACTCGAACGTCCGTACGCGGTCGAGCCGGTCGACGACGGCGACCGCACCCCCGAACAGCTCGCCCTCGCCTCGGCCCGCCGCCGCGCCCTGCACGACGCCGTGGGCCGGCTGCCCGGCCGCTGCCCCCGGCTGATGGCGGCCCTCCTCTCGCCGAGGGACCTCACCTACCGCGAAATCGCGGGGGAGTTGGGTATCTCACAGGGCAGTCTCGGTCCGGAACGTTCCAGATGCCTGGGATGTCTGCGCCGATTGCTCACACCGGAGGTTGCGGCCCACGGAGGGCGGGGATAGGAGTGAGGGACGACAGGCGATCAGGTGAGCGGGAGGCGTGCGCACATGGGCATGAGCGTGACCATCTCGGCGGCGACCGAGCACGACGCGGAGCAGATCTTCAGGCTGCAGTACCTGTGCTTCCAGAGCGAGGCCGCTCTGTACGGCAACTACCGCATCGACCCGCTGGTCCAGAGCCTGGACTCCGTCCGCGAGGAGGTCGCCGGGGACTGCGTCTTCGTGGCGAGGCTGGGCGAGGAGGTCGTCGGCTCGGTACGTGGCTCGGTGACCGAGGACGGCGCCGCCGCCATCGGCAAGCTCTGCGTGCACCCCCGCCTCCAGGGCCACGGAATCGGCGCGAGGCTGTTGCGCGCGGCCGAGTCGGCGCTGGCCGAGGAACGCGGCGCCAAGAAGTTCCGCCTCCACACGGGCCACCGCAGCGAGGGCAACCTGCGCCTGTACCGCCGGGTGGGATACGAGACGGTGGGTACGGCGAGGGGCGCGGACGGCTTGGAGATGATCGTCCTGGAAAAGCCGGCGGGGGCTTACGCGGCCACGGCGTGAGGTGAGGCGCCTCGCCAGGGGCGCGAGGCCGGGTCGGCATGCGGCTCCGCCGCGTGGGCGCGACCGGCCACCACGGACGCGCGGCCGCCTGAGAACCTCAGGCGGCATCCCCTTGGCGCGCGGCCTTGCGCAGCCAGTACATCGCGGACAACGGCAACAGCACCGGAATGAAGAGGTACCCCATCCCGAAGTCCGACCACACCGTCGCCTCGGGAAACGCGGACGGCTCGACCAGGGTCCACGTGCCGACCGCCAGCACGCCCGCCAACTCGGCGCCACAGCAGACCAGCGCCGCCTTGCGGGCCGTCTCCCCGCCCCGCACCAGCGAGTACGTGATGAACCCGTAGACGAGACCCGCCGCCGCGGACAGCGAATACGCGAGCGGGGCCCGGTCGAAGTCCGTGGAGATCTGCACCGCCGAGCGGGACACCGCCCCGACGACCATCACGCCGTACAGCCAGACCAGCAGCATGCCCGGCCCGCTGATCAGGCGCTGACGTGTCGGCTTCTCGTCCGTCACGGCCACCTCAGCCTCCCCAGATGTCATAGAGACGCACCTCGAGGACCGCCAGCACCACACCGCCGGCCGCGACCGTCACCGAACCCCACCGCGTCCGCTCCGCCAGCGACATGAACCCCGCCACCGGGACGCACACGAACGCGCCCAGCAGATACGACACGAAGATCGTCGTGCCCTGCTCCGGCTTCTCGCCCCGCGCCAACTGCACGATCCCGACGACCAGCTGCCCCAGGGCCAGCACGGAGACCACGGCCATCCCGATGAAGTGCCAGTCCTTGGTCGGCTGATCACGGTACGCGGCCCAGCCGCACCACGCGGCGAGCAGAAGTGCGGCGACGCCGGTCACGAGCGTCAGGGCATCAAGCATGCCGCGACCCTATTACGGGCCAAAAGGCCCGATGCGGCCGACCCCGGCGTGCACCGTAGGGTCGAGGGCATGAAGATCCACGCACAAGCCCTCCTGTTCGACAACGACGGAACCCTCGTCTCCTCCCTCGCGTCCGTGAACCACTGCTGGACCCAGTGGGCCGTGGAGTACGGGATCACCGCCGACGAGTTCGCCCGCG
Source organism: Streptomyces sp. NPDC058678 (assembly GCF_042714835.1). Lineage (NCBI taxonomy): Bacteria > Bacillati > Actinomycetota > Actinomycetes > Kitasatosporales > Streptomycetaceae > Streptomyces > Streptomyces sp. NPDC058678. Next base: position 113,821 of record NZ_JBHXSG010000026.1, read on the forward strand.
TCGAACTGCACGGCCGGCCGGCCGCCGACATAGCCGCCGACCTGCTGCCCGCGGACGTCGTACCGCAGGCCGTCGCGCGGATCGAACTGCTGGAGGTCGAGGACGTACCGAACGGAGGCGTGCACCTGCTGCCCGGCACCAGGTCCTTCCTCGACGGGCTCCCCGCCGAGCGCTGGGCCGTCGTCACCTCCGCCACCCGGCGCCTCGCCGAGGCCCGGCTCGACGCCGTCGGCATCCTGCCCAAGACGTTGATCGCCGCCGACCACATCACGCGCGGCAAGCCCGACCCCGAGCCCTACCTGCTCGCCGCCCGCCGACTGGGCGTCGACCCGGCCCACTGCGTCGTCTTCGAGGACGCCCCGGCCGGTCTCCAGGCGGGCCGCGCCGCCGGAATGACCACCGTGGCGTTGACCACAACCCACGAGGCCCACGAGCTCACCGCCGACGTCGTGGTCAAGAACCTGTCGGCCCTGTCCGCCCTGGTCACCGACGGGGGAATCGAGATCTCGGTCACCGGCTGACGGGTGTCCGCCGCTGTCCAGCATCCGGACAGCGGCACTTTGCCAGGACCGTAGGTCTGCTTTACTGATCACATGACCACGACGAGCAGCCGCACCCCTGCGACCGAGGCGACCATGACGCCCGGTGCTCGTTGTACGTGTCGAATGTGCGCCTTCTAGAGGGCCCCTGCACCAGCCTGAGTCTCGCGCCCCGAAGCGAGCCGCCTTGGCATGTCCGTACGCCGTAGCGCGTATGTGACCAAGCCTCCCCCACAGCCTGAACGGCGCGGGGGGACCCCCATCGCGCACATGTTCTCAACGGTTCGCCATGCCACCGCACGAGAACCGTGCCGCGTTCCCCACCGAATGCACCCCACGCCAGGGCACACCCACGCCCTGCGCACGACAGTGACGGAAACCCACGTGATCACCACATCGGGCCTCACCAAGGTCTACCGCTCACGCGGCCGCGAGGTCACCGCCCTGGACGGCGTCGATCTCCACGTCCGCGAAGGCGAGGTGTACGGCGTCATCGGCCAGTCCGGCGCCGGCAAGTCCTCGCTCATCCGCTGCGTCAACCTGCTGGAGCGACCCACCGCCGGGACGGTGACCGTCGCCGGGCAGGACCTCACCGCCCTCGCCGGGCGCGGACCCCGGGCCGGCCGCGAGCTGCGCCGGGCGCGCAGCCGTATCGGCATGGTCTTCCAGCACTTCAACCTGCTGTCGACGCGGACCGTGCAGGACAACGTCGAGCTGCCGCTCGAAATCCTCGGGAAGTCGGGCCAGGAGCGCTCCCGCAAGGCCCTGGAGCTGCTCGACCTCGTCGGCCTCGCCGACAAGGCGAGGGCCTACCCGGCCCAGCTCTCCGGCGGCCAGAAGCAGCGCGTCGGCATCGCCCGCGCCCTGGCCGGCGACCCCAAGGTCCTGCTGTCCGACGAGGCGACCAGCGCCCTCGACCCGGAGACCACCCGCTCCATCCTCCAACTGCTGCGCGACCTGAACCGGCAGCTGGGACTGACGGTCCTGCTCATCACCCACGAAATGGACGTCGTGAAGTCGATCTGCGACTCGGCCGCCCTCATGGACAAGGGCCGCGTCGTCGAGTCCGGCACGGTCAGCGAGCTGCTCGCGACCCCCGGTTCCGAGCTGGCCGCCGCGCTGTTCCCGGTGGACGGCGAGGCCTCCGGCGCCGACCGCACCGTCGTCGACGTCACCTTCCAGGGCGAGGCGGCGACCCAGCCGGTCATCTCCCAGCTCTCCCGCACCTACAACATCGACATATCGATCCTCGGTGCCGCCATCGACACCGTCGGCGGACTCCAGGTCGGCCGGATGCGCATCGAACTGCCCGGCCACTACGAGGACAACGTCGTGCCGATCGGCTTCCTGCGCGAACAGGGTCTGCAGATCGACGTGGTCGGCGAAGCGGGCGAGGAGCCCCTGCTGGTGAAGGAAGGTGCCAAGTGACCTGGACTGATTGGTCTGCGATGCAGCCCCTGCTGGAGCAGGCGTGTTGGGACACCCTCTACATGGTCGGCTGGTCCACGCTGATCGCCGTCATCGGCGGCCTCCCGCTCGGCGTCCTCCTCGTCCTCACCGACCGGGGCGGACTGCTCCAGAACGTCGTCGCGAACAAGGTCATCGGGCAGGTCGTGAACATCGCCCGCTCGATGCCGTTCATCATCCTGATGGTCGCGCTGATGAACTTCACGCGCTCGATCACCGGGACGACCATCGGCCGCGAGGCCGCGATCGTGCCGCTCGCCATCGGCGCGATCCCCTTCTTCGCGCGCCTGGTCGAGACGGCCGTCCGGGAGGTGGACGGCGGGCTCGTCGAGGCCGTGCAGGCGATGGGCGGCAACACCTGGACGGTCGTACGGAAGGTCCTCGTCCCCGAGTCCCTGCCGTCGCTGATCTCCAGCACCACGACCACGATCGTCGCCCTCATCGGGTACTCCGCGATGGCCGGCACGGTCGGCGCCGGCGGCCTCGGCGACATCGCCATCCGGTACGGCTACCAGCGCTTCGAGACCGAGCTGATGTGGATCACCGTGGCGATCCTCGCCGTGGTCATCTCGGTCATCCAGTTCGCCGGCGACTACGCGGCCCGCTCCCTGCACCGGCGGGGCGGCAAGGCCGGTCCCGCGCCCAGGCTGCGCCTGCTGAAGGCGAAGGACCCGGCGGCGGCCGACGTCGGCAAGGTCGCCTGAACTCTCTCCCGGACTCCCCGCACACCCATCGCGGGGTCGCACCACCCATAAGGAAAGGCACTTTTCGTGCGTAACACCGCCAAGATCAGCACCGCCGTCCTCGCCGCCGGAGCCCTCACCCTCGGGCTCACCGCATGCGGCTCGGACCAGGACTCAGCCTCCGACACCAGCGGACCGCTGGTCGTCGCCGCGAGCCCGACCCCGCACGCCGGGATCCTGAACTACGTCAAGGACAACCTGGCGAAGAAGGCGGGACTCGACCTGGAGGTCAAGGAGTTCACCGACTACACGACGCAGAACCCGGCGACCGAAGACGGATCGGTGGACGCCAACTACTTCCAGAACAAGCCGTACCTCGACGACTTCAACAAGAAGAACGGCACCGACATCGTTCCCGTCGTCACGGTCCACCTGGAGCCGCTCGGCCTCTACTCCCACAAGGTCAAGAGCGTCGGCGCCCTGAAGAGCGGTGCCACCGTCGCCGTCCCGAACGACACGGTCAACGAGGCCCGGGCACTCAAGCTGCTCGACGCCCACGGCATCATCACGCTCAAGGACGGTGTGGGCAACGAGGCGACCCCCTCCGACATCAGCGAGAACCCCAAGAACCTCGAGTTCAAGGAGCTGGAGGCGGCGCAGACCCCGCGCTCCCTGGACGACGTGGACGCGGCCGTCATCAACGGCAACTACGCCATCGAGGCCGACCTCAAGCCCGCCGAGAACGCCCTCGTCCTGGAGTCCGCGAAGAACAACCCGTACGGCAACTTCCTCGCCGTCAAGAAGGGCAACGAGGACGACCCGCGCGTCAAGAAGCTCGTGGGGCTCCTCACCTCCGCCGAGGTCAAGAAGTTCATCGAGGACGAGTACGCCGGATCCGTGCTCGCGTCCTTCTGAGAATCTGCCGGTCAGCTTCGGCCGATGGGCGTATACGGCCTATCACCACGGACGGGGTCCGCTCCTTCACCGGGTGGGGTCCTCCCCCCACGCCTTTCGGGCAGTGGGGGAGGACCCCGTCGTGCGGTTCGGTGCTTTCATGCTGCATGCTGGGCAGTTCAGCAGGCTGAAGGTTTCCCGACGGTTACGGAGCGGCGCATGACTGGCACCTTCCCCAACATCTCCATCAGCACGGAGCGGTTGGTGCTGCGTCCCCTCGACGAGGACGATGTGCCTGCCCTGGCCGAAATGATGAACGACGAGCAGGTGGCTGCCTGGACCGACGTCCCCCAGCCCTTCAGCGCGGACGCCGCCCGCACCTGGATCACTCAGTACGCTCCCGCCGAACGCGAGGCGGGCCGCGGGCTCGCCCTCGCCGTCACCGAGTTCCTCACCCAGCGCCTGGTCGGCCTCGTCCAGCTCGGCAAGACGAACTGGCACATCAGGTCCACCGAACTGTCGTACGTCATCGCCCCCTGGGCCCGCGGCGAGGGCTACGCCTCGGAGGCCGCCCTCGTCACCGCCCAGTGGCTCCTGCGCGACCAGAAGCTCGAGCGCATCGAGTTGCGCACGGCGGCCGACAACACCGCCTCACAACAGGTCGCCCAGAAGATCGGCTGCATCAGCGAGGGAGTCCTGCGCAACGCCTGCATAGCGCGCGTCCGCGCCGAGGACGGCACCTGGGCCGACGTCCGCACCGACTTCATCGTGTGGAGTCTCCTCCCGGAGGACCTCGACGGCGCGGGCGAACGGCTGTCCGACTCCGACGGTTTCACGTCGTTCTCGGACTGGAACTGACCGAGGGGGCCACCGCCCCGGCCCACTCCCACCAGGTACCCTCAGAACCCGCCGGGCTGCCCCTGACAACCTGCGCAAACCCCCCTGGAGACTGAGAGACGATGGCCGACCGGGTCACGGTGATCGGCTGGGACGGCTCGCCGCTGACCGCCGCGGCACGCTCCGCGCTCAGCGCCGCCACGCTGGTGGCCGGTGCCGCCCATCACCTGGCGCTTCCCGAAGTCCCGCCCGGCGCCGAGCGCATCCGTCTCGGCAGCGTCGCCCTCGCCGCCCGACGTATCGCCGGCCGCCGCGGCACCGCGGTCGTGCTCGCCGACGGCGACCCCGGCTTCTTCGGTGTCGTACGAACCCTGCGCTCGCCCGAGTTCGGCCTGGAGGTGGAGGTCGTCCCCGCGGTCTCCCCCGTCGCCGCCGCCTTCGCCCGTGCCGGCATGCCCTGGGACGACGCACAGGTGGTCGTCGCACACCGCCGCACCCTGCGCCGCGCGGTGAACGTGTGCCGGGCCCACACCAAGGTCGCCGTCCTCACCTCACCGGGCGCCGGCCCCGCCGAACTCGGCCTGCTGCTGGAAGGCGTCCACCGCACCTTCGTGATCTGCGAGGAACTCGGCACCGACCGCGAGCAGGTCACCGTCGTCACCTCCGACAAGGCCGCCGACCACACCTGGCGCGACCCGAACGTGGTCATCGTCATCGGCGGAACCGTCGGACCCGGCGTCGCGAGGGAGGACGGCGGCTGGATCGCCGGCCGCGCCCCCGAGACCGCACCGCGCGGCTGGGCGCTGCCCGCCGAGGCGTACGGCGGTGACCTGGGTGAAGGCGAGGCGGAAGTGCTTCGCGCGGCCCAACTCGCCCGGCTCGGACCACGCGTCGGTGACCTCGTGTGGGACATCGGCTGCGGCAGCGGCGCCTTCGCCACCGAGGCGGCACGCGCCGGGGCGGCCGTCATCGCCGTCGACCGGGACCTGGAGGCGTGCGCCCGCACCGAGGCCGCCGCACGCGGCTTCGGGGTGCAGTTGCAGGTCGTGCGCGGGACCGCCCCGCACGTCCTGGAGGACCTGCCCGAACCGGACGTCGTCCGCGTCGGCGGCGGGGGAGCGGCCGTCGTCTCGGCTGTGGCCGACCGCCGTCCGCAGCGCATCGTGACGCACGCGGCGACCCGTGACGCGGCCGAACTCGTCGGCCGCGACCTGGCCGAGCACGGCTACCGGGTCGAGTGCGCCCTCGTTCAGTCCGTCGAACTCGACACACGTGCCTGGACGGAGACCGAGCGGAGCGTCGCGTTCCTGCTCAGCGGCCTGCTGCCGGACCGTACGGCCTGACCCGTTCCCACCCCGCATCCTGTCCCCGTGATCCTGTTGTCGTACTGCGCGCGGTAGGCTGGCCGATCGTTGTACCGCACTCGGATGCCCGGCGCTTCGTCGGTCAATGTCCGGAAAACACGCCCCTTTTGGAGTGGGTGTGGTACGGCAGGACCGGAGGACGCGCAACGTGGCGCAGTCCACAGCGGGCCGTCGCGGATCAAGCTGTCGCGACGGCGCAACGGCCGCGACAATGCCAGTTAATGGCTTTGTCGTCTTTTGGCGACGGGTCGTTCGTGCCGCTGGGCACGCACGCTCGTTCTTCACTGTGGGGCGGTCGGTGCGCCGTTCCGGGTGAGCCGGCCGAAGAAGCACTAACCGATGGGCGAGGGGTTACGCATGACCGACACCGGCCAGGTCCCGGGCGAGGGACTGCCGGAGAGCGCAGGCATGGTGGAGCAGCCGGGCGCCCCCGCGCACGGTGCGTACACCTACCTCTCCGAGACCACCGCCGAGGACGAAGACCTGTTGCTGCTGCCGGGTGCCCAGGGCGCGTGGGGCAACGAGGTCGCCCCGCCCGCGCCGGAGCCCGTCGTCGAGACCGTGCACGAGCCGGGACCGCACGAGATGTCCGGCCGCGACAGCGGCTCGGTCGATCTCAACGGCTTCCGTCTCCCCAACCCCGTGCCGCAGTCGATGCAGGCCCCGCCCCGTCGCCCCCTGCACCTCGGCCCGCCCATCCCCGACACCTCCGCGAGCCCGGTCCGCTCCCTCGCCGACCGCGGCGCCGTCGGAGCGCCGGTACGGCAGTCCGGCCCGGGCTCGACCGGCCCCGAGTACCTCGACGTCCCGCAACAGCTCCGCGAGTCGCCCCAGGGTGCGACGCCGTGGGGCGCGACCCCCGTCCACGGCGCGGTCCAGGCACCGGTGAGCCCCGGGGCCACGGCTGCCGAAACGGTTGTCCCGGCGCCGGACCACGAGGCCGAACAGATGGGCGCGGCCCAGGCCACGCTGACCCGCCTCGCGACGGAGGCCGTCACACCGACGGCTCCGCAGACCACGGCCGCCGTTCATGCCCCGCAGCTCGCGGAGGTGGGTGCCGGGCTGGACGGCGCGGAGACGATGGAGGGCCAGGGCGGTGCGGTCGCGCAGGTTCCGGAGGCTCAGGGTTCCGAATTCGCGCAGGTTCCGGATGCTCAGGGGGATGGGGTCGCGCAGGCCTTGGACGGCGAGTTGCCGCAGGCCTTGGACGGTCAAGGTGGCGAGTTCGCGTCGGCTCCGGAGGACCAGGGCGGCGCGGTCGCTCAGGCTCCGGAGGCTCAGGGTCCGGGGTTCGCACAGTCCCCGGAGGTTCAGGATTCGGGGTTCGCTCAGTCCCCGGACGCTCACGAGGATGGGTTCGCGCAGGTGCCGGACGGCCAGGGAGGCGAGTTCCCGCAGTCCCCGGACAGCCACGGGGAGGGGTCCGCGCAGGCTCCGGAGCCGCACGGAGATTCGACGCCGCAGGGCTCCGAGGACCACGACGGGGGATTCGCTCAGCCGGTCCTGGACACCGATGGACATGGCGCGCCGACCGCGGAAGGCCATGAGGGCGGGTACGCCGCGCAGGCTCCGCAGGGCGCCGAGGTCGCGCCCGGTGACGAGGCCGGGGTGGGCGATGACATCCCGCCGATCTCCGGGGAATCGCCTCTTCCGGATGCCGGGCCGATGCCGGAGGCCGTAGCGGCCCCGGACGCCGCTCAGACTTCGGTGACCGCGCCGGCGTCGGACGAGGGACAGGCACTGGGCGTCGTACCGGACCGGACCGCTGCCGACGAGCAGGACGAGCAGGACGAGCAGCAGCCAGGGCCCGCCACGGACGGTGGGCAGACAGAGGCAACCGACGCCGCTGTCGCTGCCGTCCAGGAGCCGGGCCCCGACGCGGATCAGGTACCGGCAGCCGACACGGCCGTGAACGCCGGGGCGGACTTCGCAGCCGCTCCCGCCCCCGACGCCGTGCAGGAGCCGGAAGCCGCGCACACGGCCGAGGCCGACCCCGCGTCCGAGCCTGCCCAGGCGCACGAGCCCGCACTTCCCGCCGAAGTCGCCGCCTCCGAAATCCCGCCCGTGCCCGAGGCCATCGCCTCTGAAATCGCGCCGAATTCCGAGGCCGCCCCCGCACAGCCCCTCACCGCGCAACCCGGGACCACCGGAGCCGACACCACCCTGGACGCCCCGCAGGTCCCGGCCCCCGACTCCTCGGTGTACGCGGCCCAGCTTCCCGAAGCCGCAGCCCAGGACGCCGCACCTGCTCCCGAAGCCGTCGTACAGACCGCCGAGGCTCCCGTCGCCGAGCCCGAGCCCGCGCCCCCGGCCCCCGAAGCCGTGCCGTTCCCGGCCGCCCCGGACGCCGCCGCACCGGCTCCGCAGCCCGCGGACGGCCCCACGGCACCCGTCGAAGAGGTCCCCGCAGCAGTGACTCCCGAGCCGTCTCCCCAGCACGCGGGGGCCGAGCAGGCCGCGCAGGGCCCCCAGCTCGTCCAGGCAGCGCCCCTCGCGCAGGAGGACCTCGGGACGACCGCCGCGGCCCCCGCCCCGGACGAGGCCGGCCAGTTCGCTCCCGAGGGCTCGGTGGAGGCCACCAGCCACCAGCCACCGGCCGCCACCGAACCGGGGGCCCACGCCGACCAGCCCCTGGGCCAGTTCGTCGCGGTCGAGGGCTCGGTGCCGACCACTCCGCAGCTCGCGCCGACACCCCCGCACGCCATGGCGCTCCCCCCGGAGCACCCGCAGGGACCGGAACACACGGCCACCGTCCCCGCACCCCGTGAAGGTCACCCCGAACCCGTACAGCAAGCGGAGGACCTGAACACCAGGGCCGCCGACCAGGAAGACCAGCAAGACGGGCACGCTCAGCAGAACCAGCAGGACCAGCAAGACCGGCAGGCCCAGGAAGAAATGAGCACGGCGCCAGTGGAAGACGTACGACAGTCCACCGGCCCGGCCGCACCCGCATACAACGACGCCGAGCGCGAGGCCGTCCTCAAGGTCATGCGCGAGCGCCGTGACATCCGCAACGGCTTCCGCAGCGACCCGATCCCGCACGAGGTGCTGCTCCGCGTGCTGGAGGCGGCCCACACCGCCCCCTCCGTGGGCCACTCGCAGCCCTGGGACTTCGTCGTCATCCGCTCGGCGGAGACCCGGAGCAGCATGCACGAACTGGCCATGCGCCAGCGGGACGCCTACGCGAAGTCCCTCCCCAAGGGCCGGGCGAAGCAGTTCAAGGAACTGAAGATCGAGGCGATCCTCGACACCCCGGTGAACATCGTCGTCACCGCCGACCCGACCCGCGGCGGCCGCCACACCCTCGGCCGGCACACCCAGCCGCAGATGGCCCCGTACTCCGCCGCGCTCGCGGTCGAGAACCTCTGGCTCGCGGCCCGTGCCGAGGGCCTGGGCGTCGGCTGGGTCAGCTTCTTCGACGAGCGGGAGATGGTCCGCGCCCTCGGTCTGCCCGATCACCTCGAAATCATCGCGTACCTCTGCGTGGGCTACGTCGACGAGTTCCCGGACGAGCCGGAGCTGATGCAGGCCGGCTGGTCCAAGCGCCGCCCGCTGTCGTGGGTCGTCCACGAGGAGACGTACGGCCGTCGCGCGCTGCCCGGCGAGGAGCCGCACGACCTGCTCGGCGAGACCGTCGCGCAGATCCGCCCGCTGGACGCCAAAGCGCTCGGGGAGGCGTGGGAGCGACAGAAGCGGATGACGAAGCCGCCCGGCTCGCTCGGCATGCTGGAGATCATCTCCGCGCAGCTGTCCGGACTGTCCCGGCAGTGCCCGCCGCCGATCCCGGAGCCCGCGGCCGTCGCGATCTTCGCCGGCGACCACGGCGTCCACGCGCAGGGGGTCACCCCCTGGCCGCAGGAGGTGACGGCCCAGATGGTCGCCAACTTCCTCGGCGGCGGCGCCGTCTGCAACGCGTTCGCGGCCCAGGTGGGCGCCGAGGTCTGCGTCGTCGACGTGGGCGTGGCGGCCGACCTCCCCGCGACCCCCGGGCTCCTTCCCCGCAAGGTCCGCGCGGGCACCTCCGACATGACCACCGGCCCCGCGATGACCCGCGAGGAGGCCAAGCAGGCCATCGAGGTGGGCATCGAGACGGCCCGCGACCTGGTGGCGGCCGGCAACAAGGCCCTGCTCACCGGCGAGATGGGCATCGCCAACACCACCGCGTCCGCCGCCCTGATCTCGGTCTACACGGACACGGACCCGGCCGAGGTGACGGGCCGGGGCACCGGCATCAACGACGAGACCCTCGCCCGCAAGACCGAGGTCGTCCGCCGCGCCATCGAACTCCACCAGCCGGACCCGGCCGACCCCATCGGGGTCCTCGCCGCGATCGGCGGCTTCGAACACGCCGCCATCGTCGGCCTTCTCCTCGGCGGTGCCTCCCTGCGTACGCCGGTGATCCTGGACGGCGTCAGCGCCGGCGCCGCCGCCCTGGTCGCCCGCGCGATCGCCCCCGAGGTCCTCGCGGCCTGCATCGCCGGCCACCGCAGCGCCGAGCCCGGCCACGTGGCCGCCCTCAACAAGCTCGGTCTGCGCCCTCTGGTCGACCTCGACCTCCGTCTGGGCGAGGGCACGGGCGCGCTGCTCGCACTCCCGCTCGTGCAGAGCACGGCGAGGGCGATGCACGAGGTGGCGACGTTCGATTCCGCAGGGGTGACCGAGAAGTAGACGTTCGTGGTCCATGCCCAGCCGTTCCGCAGGCGCAACGGCTGGGCATGGACCACGCAGCCGCAGACGCAACGGTGCTCAGCCACCGGACCACCTGAGCCGGCACATCCCCCTGCCCTCTAAAATTCGCACGTCAGGGCCGCCGCACCGCCACCAAGAGGAGACCGCACCCTCATGGCCGAACACCCCGCCTACCCCGTAGGCCTCCGCCTCACCGGCCGCAGGGTCGTCGTCCTCGGCGGCGGCCAGGTCGCCCAGCGCCGTCTCCCGGCACTGATCGCAGCAGGCGCCGACATCCATCTCGTGTCCCCTGCCGCCACCCCCTCGGTCGAAGCGATGGCGGACGCGGGCGAGATCATCTGGCAGAAGCGCCCGTACGCCGACGGCGACCTCGCGAACGCCTGGTACGCCCTGATCGCCACCAGCGACCCGGAAGCGAACACCCGGGCCTCCGCCGAGGCGGAGACGCATCGCGTGTGGTGCGTCCGCTCCGACGACGCCGACGCGGCGACCGCTTGGACCCCGGCCACCGGCACCAGCGCAGGCGTCACGGTGGCCGTCCTCACCACGAACGCGCGCGGCCGCGACCCCCGCCACACCGCCGCCATCCGTGACGCGGTCGTCGAGGGCCTGCGCGACGGCACCCTCGTCGCCCCCCACCACCGCACCCGCACCACCGGCGTCGCCCTCGTCGGCGGTGGCCCCGGCGACCCGGACCTGATCACGGTCCGCGGCCGCCGTCTGCTCGCCGAGGCCGACGTCGTCATCGCCGACCGCCTCGGCCCGCGCGACCTCCTCGCCGAACTCCCCCCGCACGTCGAGGTGATCGACGCCGCGAAGATCCCGTACGGGCGTTTCATGGCTCAGGAGGCCATCAACAACGCGCTGATCGAGCACGCGAAGCAGGGCAAGTCGGTCGTACGGCTGAAGGGCGGCGACCCGTACGTCTTCGGCCGCGGCATGGAGGAACTCCAGGCCCTCGCCGAGGCCGGCATCCCCTGCACCGTCGTCCCCGGCATCTCCAGCTCGATCTCGGTGCCCGGCGCGGCCGGCATCCCGGTCACCCACCGCGGGGTCGCCCACGAGTTCACCGTGGTCAGCGGCCATGTCGCCCCCGACGACGAGCGTTCCCTTGTCGACTGGCCGTCCCTCGCCAAGCTGACCGGCACCCTCGTGATCCTCATGGGCGTCGACAAGATCGGCAGGATCGCCGAAACCCTGGTGGCCCACGGCAAGTCCCCGGACACCCCGGTCGCCCTCGTGCAGGAGGGCACCACGGCGGCCCAACGCCGGGTCGACGCCACGCTCGCGACGGTCGCCGAGACGGTACGGACCGAGGACGTGAAGCCGCCGGCCGTCATCGTCGTCGGAGAGGTCGTCACGGTGGGCCCGCAGACCTCCGAGTAACCCGGGGTAACACAACCCGTCCCCAGCCGTTGGCACCGCACCCAGGACAAGGCAGTATCACCCTGTGGCCGATCTCATCACCGTCGAAGACCCCGACGACCCGTGCCTGAACGACTACACGGGCCTGACCGACGTCGAACTGCGCCGCAAGCGCGAGCCGGCCGAGGGCCTGTTCATCGCCGAAGGCGAGAAGGTCATCCGGCGGGCCAAGGACGCCGGGTACGAGATGCGATCGATGCTGCTGTCCGCGAAGTGGGTCGACGTCATGCGGGACGTCATCGACGAGCTCCCGGCCCCGGTGTACGCGGTCAGCCCGGAACTCGCCGAACAGGTCACCGGCTACCACGTGCACCGCGGCGCGCTCGCCTCGATGCAGCGCAAGCCGCTGCCCACCGCGGCCGACCTCCTCCAGACCGCCCGCCGGGTCGTCGTCATGGAGTCGGTCAACGACCACACCAACATCGGCGCGATCTTCCGCTCGGCCGCCGCCCTCGGCATGGACGCGGTCCTGCTCTCCCCGGACTGCGCCGACCCCCTGTACCGCCGCAGCGTGAAGGTGTCCATGGGTGCGGTCTTCTCCGTGCCGTACGCCCGTCTGGACACCTGGCCCAAGGGTCTGGAGTCGGTCCGCGAGGCGGGCTTCACCCTCCTCGCCCTCACCCCGGACCCCAAGGCCAGGACCCTCGACGAAGCCGCCCCCCACAAGATGGACCGGGTGGCCCTGATGCTCGGCGCCGAGGGCGACGGCCTCTCGACCCAGGCCTTGGTGGCCGCCGACGAATGGGTCCGCATCCCCATGGCCCACGGAGTCGACTCCCTCAACGTGGGCGCGGCGGCCGCGGTCGCCTTCTACGCCGTGGCTACGGGCCGTCCCGAGCTCTAGGCACCCGCCGCCGACGGACCGGACGCGCCTAGCCGGACGTCGTGAGCGTCGACCCGTCCGGCTCGCCCGGCGCGTCCAACGGCTCGTCGCCCGGCCGCACGGCCCGCACCGGCTGTCGCTGCTCGTTCTGTACGACGTTCCCCTCGCCGCCGAGCCCTCGCGGGGGCCCCTGGCAGCCCTGCGCCGCGGCGATGCCGAGCGCCACCAGCAGCGTGACGACGACGAACACGAACAGGCGTTGGCGCAGCAGCCGCGGATTGGCGGGCCGCCGCCCCGTCCCCGTACCCCTGGGTGCCGGCCGTCCGGCACCACCGCGCGACGCCGGACGACCGCCGCCGGACCGGGTGGTGTTCCGCGAGGCCGCCCCGGACCGCGACGACGGACCGCCGCCACGCGAAGCGCTGCCCCCTCGCGACGGAGCGCCGCCCCGCACCGGAGCCTGACCCCGCGACGCGGGACCGCCGCGCGGCGGGGGAGTCCCCTGAGTACCCGGGGTGCCCGGCTGTCCTTGCGGACGCCGCTGCGGTGCCCGCTCCGGGTAGGTGTCGGCGAGCCGTCCGGTGGGCCGGTCCGCCTCACCGCCGCGCGGCGCGGGCGGCCGTACATCCGCGAGACCCTGCGCCTCCCGGGCGGCGATCTCCTTGAAGCGCAAAGAGAGCTGGAGCGTGCTCGGCCGCTCCTCGGGGTCCTTCGCCAGACAGGCTTGGACGAGCGGGGCCAGCGCGTCCGGCACGCCGTGCAGCTGCGCCTCCTCGTGCACCACGCGGTACAGCATCACCTCGGAACTGCCGTGCCCGAAGGGCGAGTCGCCCATCGACGCGTAGGCCAGGGTCGCGCCGAGGGAGAACACGTCCGTGGCGGGTGTCACCGTGGCGCCGCGTACCTGCTCCGGGGCGAGGAAGCCGGGGGAGCCGACGGCCGTACCGACATGGGTGAGCGTCGAGGCGCCCGTCGCCCAGGCGATGCCGAAGTCGATGATCCGCGGCCCCTTGGGGGACAGCAGGATGTTGGACGGCTTGAGGTCCCGGTGCACCACACCGGCCTCGTGCACCGCCACCAGCCCCTCCGACAGGGCGGCCCCGACGGCGGCCACGTCGGCAGCGCCCAGCGGCCCTTCGTCGGCGACCTTGTCGTGCAGGGAGGGCCCGGGCACGTACTGCGTGGCGAACCACGGCCGGTCGGCGTCGAGGTCGGCGGCGACCAGCCGTGCGGTACACCCGCCGCGGATGCGCCGTGCCGCAGACACCTCGCGCGCGAACCGCGAGCGGAACTCCTGGTCCTCCGCCAGATCCGGCCGGATCACCTTGAGCGCGACCCGCTGACCCTTGCGGTCGGAGCCGAGATAGACAACGCCCATCCCGCCCGCGCCGAGCCGTCTGTGAAGCCTGAACGAGCCGACGACGCGCGGGTCCTCGCGCCTCAGGCGCATCATCGCCATGTTCATCCCCGCTGCCCGGTCCGTGTGACGTGCCACAGCTTACGTTTCCGCGGCCCGCCGCGCGCAGAGGCCGCGCCCTCTCGGCCCGATCGATTGTCAGTGCCGGGTGGGAGAATTGAAGAGTGGTCAGGGAGCTCGCGGGCAGGGCGACTTGGGTCGTTCTGCGACCCCAACCATCCGTCGCAGAAGGGGGATTGAACCCGTGAAGGGTGATCGCGTGGAGATAGTCGTGGACGCCGGGGACACGACGCGTACGTACGAGGTGGTGGCGAGCCGAGCGGGCCGCCGGGTGGAGACAGCGGTGCGCCGAGGGGTCGTGGAAGTGAGCGAAGTCACCCGCAACGGCTCCGTCGTCCGCACGGCCCGTTTCATGGCGAACCGGGTCCTGGCGCTGGTCGAGCAGCCCATCCCGAGGGAGGACAGCTCGGAGAAACCGGGGCACAGCGGACGCCCCCTCCGGGAAGACCCCGAGACCTAGTACTCCAGCAGCGTTTCGCTATCTGGCCTGGTCAGAGGCATCGTCGGGAGTGTAGTGGGCTGGTGGCATGTCAGGGGCGGTCTTGCCGGAC
>NZ_JBHXSG010000027.1:0-127506 GCF_042714835.1 Streptomyces sp. NPDC058678
GAATCGGTCGCTCACCGACTCACCGGTGTTGACGCGCCAACCGCTGCGGGCGGACACCCCCCGACACGGCCCCTTGCCGCCGTACGCGAGTGCGGGGGCGCACCCACCTCTCGACCGGCTGAGACGGAGGGTGGGCAGAGGCCATTCCTGGTCCCGCCCGCATCTTGGGGGCAGAGTCCGTCGGTCGGCCGTCTCGTCGGGTGGGCGGAGGCCATTCCTGCGCTTCCACCCACCGCTCTCGGCCGACCGGGTCGGGTGGTGGGTGGGCACAGGTTTGGGGGCTGAGGGTGGAGCACCCAGGGCGTGAGGGCCGGCGGGGTGGTGGGTTACGCCGTTGCCGCCGGAGGGGCCGGGGCCAGTTGGTGGGACAGCCAGGTGGGGACGCCTCCGAGGAGGCGGAACAATCGCCGGGCTTCCTCTCGTAGGTGCGAGGCCTCGGGTTCCACCTCCGCGTCGGCCAGGGAGGCCAGTGCCGGTGCCGTTCCGACGAGGTACCCCAACTCCTCGCGGATCCGCAGCGATTCCCTGAAGCCGTGCCGTGCCTCCGCCAACTCTCCTTCCCGCAGGGCGAGTCCGGCCAGGTGGCGCCAGGTGAAGGACAGGAGAAGTGGATCGGAGTGCGCGGTGGCGCCGGCGTGCGCGCGCCGGTACGCCGCACGTGCCGACTGCGGGGAGTGCGCCAGGTTCTCCGCCAGCAACCCCCGCCGGAAGTCGAGGAGGGCCCGCCCGGGAGCCCCGGGCGGGATCAGCGCCGCGGCCCGGCCGAGTGCCGCCCGTGCCTCGTCGGCCCGGTCCCGGACGCCGTGCAGCGTCGCCGCGTAGGCAAGTTGCCCGCGTTCACAAGCGGCCGCGCCGCGCTCGTCGTCGCCGTGGGCCAGCGCCTCGGCGGTGCGCAGCGCGTCCTCGGCCTGCTCCCAGCCCTGCTCGGTGTACAGACACCGTTCCACCAGCAGGGCGGCCCGTTGGAGCGCGGCCGGTGCGGTGGTCGGTTGGAGCAGTGCGGCGGCGTCCGTCCAGCAGGCGCGGGAGCGTAGCCGCCATACCGCGGTCTGGAGTGGATCGTCACCGGCGGTCGTTCCGTAACCAGACATGGCGGTATGCGCCACGTTGCCCTCCCCGAGCACGCCATCGAGCTATGAGTGGTGGCGGCATCTCAGCACGGATCGCCCGGCTGGGCCAAGGGGGTGGGTGAAGGATTTCACAAAGTCGTGGGAGTCCTGGTAGGCGCGTTGGGCCTCGAGGGGTCAGCTCATTCGCAGTGCCAGGAAGAAATCCAGCTTGTCCTCGAGGCGTGAAAGATCACGGCTCGTCAACTGCTCGATCCGGCCCACCCGGTAGCGCAGCGTGTTGACGTGCAGGTGGAGGCGGTTCGCGCAGCGCGTCCAGGAGCCGTCGCAGTCGAGGAAGGCCTCCAGAGTCGGGATGAGTTCGGCGCGGTGGCGGCGGTCGTAGTCGCGGAGGGGGTCGAGGAGGCGGGCGGTGAAGGCCCGGCGGACGTCGTCCGGGACGAAGGGCAGCAGCAGGACGTGGGAGGCCAGTTCCTGGTGGCCGGCCGCGCAGACCCGGCCGGAACGGGCGGCGGCCACTCTGCGGGCGTGCCGCGCCTCCTCCAGGGCGCCGCGCAGGCCCTCCGCCGAGTGGACCGAAGCGCTGACGCCGAGGGTGACCCGCCCGTCGTCGTCGAGACCGGCCGACAGCGGGTCCCGTACGGACTCCAGGAGCAGCTCGGCGAGGATCTCCGAGCCGTCGTGCTCCGTGGACACGGCCGGCAGGGGTACGAGCGCGATGGCCTCGTCGCCGGTGTGGGCGACGGCGATCCGGTCGGAGGGCTCCGGTCCCGTCGACAGAGGGTCGACCAGGATCTCCTCGAGAAGGGATTGGGCGATCGGGCCGCCCTCCAGGTCGCCGCCCTGCCACTCGACGCGGGCGACGACCACCTGCCAGTGCGGGGCCGAGCCGAGGCCGGGCAGCAGTACGGGGGCGGCCACGCGCAGCCGGGCCGCGATCTCGGCGGGCGCGGCACCCGTCTGCACCAGCTCCAGGACCTCCTGGGCGAGGCGCCGGCGGACGGTGCGCGCCGCGTCCCGCCGGTCGCGCTCGACCGAGATCAGCTGGGTGACGCCCTGGAGCAGGTCCAGCCGTTCCTCCGGCCAGTCCCCGGCGTCCGCCTCGACGGCCAGCAGCCAGTCCGACAGCACGGTCTCGCGCACGTCCCGGGAGCCCTGCGCGGAGCGGCCGCCGCTGCTGCGGACCGGGAAGAGCGAGTAGGTGGTGGTGCCGAGCAGCACGCGGTGAGGGCCACGCCGGCCGGTGCGGACCGCCGCCAGGTGTTCGGCCGCGAGCTTGGCGCACACGTCGGCCGGCAGGGCGGGTCCGGCGACCTTCGAGCCCGCGATGGGCCGCCCGGCGGGGGACAGCACCCAGGCGCGCAGGTCCAGGTCTGAGCCGAGCAGGTCCAGGACCACGTCCGGGCCGCCGCCCGCCGGGCCCGAGGTCATCATCCGCCGGTGCCGGTCCACGACCGCCGCGAGATCACCGGCCCGCTCGCCGGACACCTGCCGCACGACGTGCTCGGTGATGGCCGCGAACGCCACCGACTCGTGCACCGCGAAGAGGGGGAGGTGGTGGCGCGCGCAGGCCTCCACCAGGTCGTCCGGCACGCTCCCGAGTTCGGCCTCGCCGGCCGCCACCGCGGCCACCTGGGCCTGCACCAGGAGTCGTACGAACGGCTCGGAGTCGGCGGCGTCCCGGCGCCAGGCGAGGCCGGTGAGGACCAGCTCTCCGCCGGAGAGGTAGCGGCTGGGATCCCTGAGGTCGGTGGTCATCACGCCCCGCACGGTGCGGTCCAGCTCGTCCTCGCCGCCGAGCAGCCGCAGGCCCAGCGCGTCGGTGTCCAGCAGTGCGCGCAGCCGCATTCTCGTCGCCGCCGTTCTTTGTCTCGAAATCTACGATGAATCTTGCTGGCTCGCGGACGAGGTGTCCGTCCGGCGGTGGCCGAGCGGTGCTCGCCGCTCCGGAGCCGCATTCCGGCCGTGTTCCAGGTCACACGGTGTGCGCCGCGCGTTTCCGCAGGAAAACGAGGAGGTTGCCGATGACCTCCTTTCATACGAATCTACAAGATGACCGCCCTGGCCAGCCAACTCCTTCATGGTTTCCGTGACTGACCCGGTCGGCGCACAGCGCTGTGTACTGGCCTCACTCCGCGTAAACAGCACAAGAGACGAGCCGGGCCCGCCGCACACGGATTGGCTCAATCTGTACGACCCACAGACGAAGAAGAGAGCCGGTCATGGACTTCCTTCGCCCCGCCAGCTGGGAGGAGGCGCTCGCCGCGAAGGCCGAGCACCCCACCGCTGTGCCGATTGCGGGTGGCACCGACGTGATGGTCGAGATCAACTTCGACCACCGCCGGCCCGAGTACCTGCTCGACCTCAACCGCGTCGGCGACCTCGAGGAGTGGGAGGTGGGCGAGGACAGTGTGCGGCTCGGGGCCTCGGTCCCCTACGCGAAGATCATGGAGAACCTGCGCGGCGAACTGCCGGGTCTCGCTCTCGCCTCGCACACCGTCGCCTCCCCGCAGATCCGCAACCGCGGCGGCGTCGGCGGCAACCTCGGCACCGCCTCGCCCGCCGGTGACGCCCACCCCGCCCTCCTCGCGGCCGGCGCCGAGGTCGAGGTCGAGTCGGTGCGGGGATCGCGTCGCATTCCGATCGACGCGTTCTACACCGGCGTGAAGCGCAACGCGCTGGCGCCCGATGAGCTGATTCGCGCGGTGCACATCAAGAAGGCGGACGGGCCGCAGCAGTACTCGAAGGTCGGTACGCGCAACGCCATGGTCATCGCCGTGTGTGCGTTCGGGTTCGCCCTGCACCCGGAGACGCGGACCGTGCGTACGGGGATCGGTTCGGCCGCGCCCACCCCGGTCCGGGCCAAGGTCGCGGAGGAGTTCCTGAACGCCGCGCTGGAGGAAGGCGGCTTCTGGGACAACGGGAAGATCATCACCCCGTCGGTCGCCAAGCAGTTCGCGGACCTGTGCGCCGGGGCCTGCAACCCGATCGACGACGTCCGGGGCACCGCGAGCTACCGCCGCCACGCGGTCGGTGTCATGGCCCGCCGCACCCTCACCTGGACCTGGGAGTCGTACCGCGGCACCGACGGCCGGACACAGCAGAAGGGGAGCGTCGCGTAATGCGTGTCAATTTCACGGTCAACGGCCGTCCGCAGGAAGCCGACGATGTGTGGGAGGGCGAGTCCCTGCTGTACGTGTTGCGGGAGCGGCTCGGGCTGCCGGGTTCGAAGAACGCCTGCGAGCAGGGGGAGTGCGGGTCCTGCACCGTCCGGCTGGACGGCGTACCCGTGTGTTCCTGTCTGGTCGCCGCGGGGCAGGTGGAGGGCCGTGAGGTCGTCACCGTCGAAGGGCTCGCCGACTTCGCCAAGCAGCGTGCCGAGCACGGGGGTTGTGCCTCCGGTGCCTGCGGTACGTCCCTTCAGGACGCACGGGAGTGGGCTGCCGAGGGGCACGACTCGCACACCGGCGAGGGCACCGAACTCTCCCCGGTGCAGCAGGCGTTCATCGACGCCGGCGCCGTCCAGTGCGGTTTCTGCACGCCGGGTCTGCTGGTCGCCGCCGACGAGATGCTGGAGCGCAACCCGAACCCGACCGACGCGGACATCCGCGAGGCGCTGTCGGGCAACCTGTGCCGGTGCACCGGCTACGAGAAGATCATGGACGCGGTCCGCCTGGCGGCCGCCCGACAGGGAGAGGCGGTCTGAGCATGCCGAGCAACGGCGCCCCCATCGGGACTCCCACCAAGGTCACCCAGGGCTCGAAGACCAAGGGCGGCATCGGCGAGTCCACGCTCCGCCCGGACGGCACCCTCAAGGTCACCGGCGAGTTCGCGTACTCGTCCGACATGTGGCACGAGGACATGCTCTGGGGCCAGATCCTCCGGTCGACCGTCGCCCATGCCGAGATCGTGTCCATCGACACCAGCGAAGCCCTCGCCCTGCCCGGCGTCCACGCCGTCATGACGTACGACGACCTGCCGACCGACGTGAAGAACTACGGCCTGGAGATCCAGGACACCCCGGTCCTCGCCCACGGCCGGGTCCGCCACCACGGCGAACCGGTCGCCATCGTGGCCGCCGACCACCCGGAGACCGCGCGCCGCGCCGCCGCCAAGATCAAGGTCGAGTACAAGGAGCTGCCCGTCATCACCGACGAGGCCTCCGCGACCGCGCCGGACGCGATCCTGATCCACGAGGGCCGCGACGACCACCACGTCGGGCACGTCCCGCACCCGAACATCGTCCACCGCCAGCCGATCATCCGCGGTGACGTCGCGACGGCCCGGGAACGCGCCGACTTCGTCGTCGAGGGCGAGTACACCTTCGGCATGCAGGACCAGGCCTTCCTCGGCCCCGAGTCGGGTCTGGCCGTACCGGACGAGGACGGCGGCGTCCACCTCTACATCGCCACCCAGTGGCTGCACTCCGACCTGCGCCAGATCGCGCCCGTACTCGGTCTGCCCGAGAGCAAGGTGCGGATGACGCTGTCCGGCGTCGGCGGCGCGTTCGGCGGCCGCGAGGACCTGTCGATGCAGATCCACGCCTGTCTGCTGGCGCTGCGCACGGGCAAGCCGGTCAAGATCGTCTACAACCGCTTCGAGTCCTTCTTCGGGCACGTCCACCGCCACCCGGCCAAGCTCCACTACGAGCACGGGGCGACCAAGGACGGCAAGCTCACCCACCTGAAGGCGCGGATCGTCCTGGACGGCGGCGCGTACGCCTCCGCCTCCCCGGCCGTCGTCGGCAACGCCGCCTCGCTCGGCGCGGGCCCCTACGTCATCGACGACGTCGACATCGAGGCCGTCGCCCTCTACACCAACAACCCGCCCTGCGGCGCCATGCGCGGCTTCGGCGCGGTCCAGGCGTGCTTCGCCTACGAGGCGCAGATGGACAAGCTCGCCGACAAGGTGGGCATGGACCGGGTCGCGTTCCGGCAGCTCAACGCGATGGAGCAGGGGACCGTCATGCCGACCGGGCAGGCCGTCGACTCGCCCGCCCCGGTCGCCGAACTCCTGCGCCGCGTCAAGGCTATGCCGATGCCACCGGAGCAGCAGTGGCTCGCGGCCGGCGAGGCAGCAGACGTACGCCAGCTGCCGGGCGGCCTGTCCAACACCACCCACGGCGAGGGCGTCGTACGCGGTGTCGGCTACGCGGTCGGCATCAAGAACGTCGGCTTCTCCGAGGGCTTCGACGACTACTCCACGGCCAAGGTGCGCATGGAGGTCATCGCCGGTGAACCGGTCGCGACCGTGCACACGGCCATGGCGGAGGTCGGCCAGGGCGGCGTCACCGTCCACGCGCAGATCGCCCGCACCGAGCTGGGCGTCGCCCAGGTGACGATCAAGCCGGCCGACACCCGGGTGGGCAGCGCCGGTTCGACGTCCGCGTCCCGTCAGACGTACGTCACCGGTGGCGCCGTCAAGAACTCCTGCGAGCTGGTGCGCGAGAAGGTCCTGGAGATCGGCCGCCGCAAGTTCGGTTCCTACCACCCCGCCTGGGCGACGGCGGAGCTGCTGCTCGAGGGCGGCAAGGTCGTCACCGACGGCGGCGAGGTCCTCGCCGACCTGGTCGACGTCCTCGACGGCGAGTCCGTCGAGGTCGAGGCCGAGTGGCGGCACCGTCCGACGGAGGCCTTCGACCTGCGGACCGGCCAGGGCTTCGGCCACGTCCAGTACACCTTCGCCGCGCACCGCGCGGTCGTCGAGGTCGACACCGAGCTCGGCCTGGTCAAGGTCATCGAACTGGCCTGTGCGCAGGACGTCGGCAAGGCGCTCAACCCGCTGTCCGTCATCGGGCAGATCCAGGGCGGCACGACCCAGGGTCTCGGCGTGGCGGTCATGGAGGAGATCATCGTCGACCCGAAGACCGCGAAGGTCAAAAACCCCTCCTTCACGGACTACCTGATCCCCACCATCCTCGACACGCCGACCATCCCCGTCGACGTGCTCGAACTCGCCGACGACCACGCCCCGTACGGGCTGCGCGGCGTCGGCGAGGCACCCACCCTGTCGTCGACCCCGGCGGTCCTGGCGGCCATCCGGAACGCGACGGGGCTGGAGCTCAACCGCACGCCGGTACGTCCGGAGCACCTCACCGGAACGTAACCGTCCGGGGGTTGAACCAGTGAGTTCTCCTGGGGGACCGCGTCCCCCAGGACCCCCGTCCGTTCGTCTCGGGCCGTCCCCCGGGTCGTGCACCTCCCCAAAACCCGCCCGTCGCCGAAGGCAACCCGCGGGTGTCCCTATGAACCTTGGGAGCAGGCCCACATGACCCAGCAGTCCCTGGAGCCGCAGTCCGTCGCCGAAGACGCGGGAGAAGGCACCCGCGTCCCGGCCGGACGGTCCTGGCTCGACCGGTACTTCCACATATCCCGGCGAGGATCCTCGCTCGCGCGTGAGGTGCGCGGCGGCGTCACCACCTTCATGGCGATGGCGTACATCCTCCTGCTCAACCCGCTGATCCTGTCCGGCAAGGACGCGGCGGGGAACACGCTCGGCCAGCAGGCGCTGATCACCGCGACCGCGTTCGCGGCGGCCCTCAGCACGCTCCTGATGGGGTTCTTCGGCAAGGTGCCGCTCGCCCTCGCCGCCGGCCTCTCCGTCTCCGGAGTCCTCGCCTCCCAGGTCGCACCCCAGATGACCTGGCCGCAGGCGATGGGCATGTGCGTGATGTACGGCGTGGTCATCATGCTGCTCGTCGTCACCGGACTGCGCGAGATGATCATGAACGCGATTCCGCTCGCGCTCAAGCACGCGATCACCATGGGCATCGGCCTGTTCGTCGCCCTCATCGGCTTCTACAAGGCCGGTTTCGTGCACCAGGGCAAGGCGACCCCGGTCTCCCTGGGCCCGACCGGTGAACTGGCCGGCTGGCCGGTGCTGCTCTTCGCCGTCACCCTCCTCGCGATCTTCATGCTCCAGGCCCGCGGCGTCCCCGGCGCGATCCTGCTCGGCATCGTCGGAGGCACCGTCCTGGCCGTACTCCTCAACGCCCTCGACGTCATCGACCCGAGGCAGTGGGCGAGCGGCGCTCCCGAACTGCACGGCGGCGCGGTCTCCATGCCGGACTTCTCGATCTTCGGCGACGTCGAGTTCGGAGGCTGGGGCCAGGTCGGCGCGATGACCGTCGGCATGATCGTGTTCACCCTCGTGCTGGCCGGCTTCTTCGACGCGATGGCCACCATCATCGGCGTCGGCACCGAGGCGAAGCTCGCCGACGAGCAGGGCCGGATGCCGGGCCTGTCCAAGGCGCTGTTCATCGACGGCGCGGGCGGTGCGATCGGCGGCGTGGCGGGCGCGTCGGGCCAGACGGTGTTCGTCGAGTCGGCGACCGGCGTCGGCGAAGGTGCCCGTACCGGCCTGTCCTCCGTCGTCACCGGCCTGTTCTTCGCGGCCTGCCTGTTCTTCACCCCACTGACGGCCATCGTGCCGGGCGAGGTCGCCGCCGCGGCCCTGGTCGTGATCGGCGCCATGATGATGATGAACGCCCGGCACGTCGACTGGGCCGACCGGGCCACCGCGATCCCGGTCTTCCTGACCGTCGTGATCATGCCGTTCACGTACTCCATCACCGCCGGCGTCGCCGCCGGTGTCATCTCGTACGTGGCCATCAAGTCCGCCCAGGGCAGGGCGCGGGAGATCGGTGCCTTCATGTGGGGCCTGACGCTGATCTTCCTGGTGTACTTCGCCCTCGAACCCATCGAGAGCTGGCTGGGCGTGCACTAGCCGCAATTGCCGAACGCCCTCCACACGACCGCGCAGTTGAGGAGACCGAGACATGCTGGACATCGTCGAGGAGCTGAACCGGTGGGTCGGGCAGGGGCGGGACTTCGCCGTGGCCACCGTCGTGGCCGTCGGCGGCAGTGCCCCCCGCCGGCCCGGCGCCGCCCTCGCGGTGGACGCCGACGGCACGGCGATCGGCTCGGTCTCCGGCGGCTGTGTGGAGGGCGCGGTGTACGACCTGTGCCAACAGGCCTTGCGGGACGGGGAGTCGGTGCTCGAGCGCTTCGGGTACAGCGACGACGACGCCTTCGCCGTCGGCCTGACCTGCGGCGGGATCATCGACATCCTCGTCACGCCGGTTCGGGCGGGCGACCGGGTCCGTCCGGTGGTGACGGCCGCGCTCGACGTCGCCGCGCGCGGACGGGCGGCCGCGCTGGCCCGGATCGTGTCCGGTCCCGCGCAGCTCGTCGGCCGGGCGATGCTGGTGCGCCCCGAGGGCTCCTACGACGGCGGCTTCGGCGCCCATCCCGAGCTGGACCGCACGGTCGCCGCGGAGGCCGGCGCGTTCCTGGACGCCGGCCGTACCGGCACCCTGGACATCGGCGAGCAGGGCTCCCGCTGCGGGGCGCCGCTCACCGTGCTGGTGGAGTCGTCCGTCCCGCCGCCCCGGATGATCGTCTTCGGCGCGATCGACTTCGCGTCGGCGCTGGTGCGCGTCGGCAAGTTCCTCGGCCATCACGTGACGGTGTGCGACGCGCGGCCGGTGTTCGCCACCCGCGCCCGCTTCCCCGAGGCCGACGAGATCGTCGTCGAGTGGCCGCACACCTACCTGGAGCGCACGGACGTGGACGGCCGTACGGTCCTGTGCGTGCTGACCCACGACGCCAAGTTCGACGTACCCCTGCTGAAGCTCGCGCTGCGGCTGCCGGTGGCGTACGTCGGCGCGATGGGCTCCCGGCGCACCCACCTGGACCGCAACGAGCGGCTGCGCGAAGTGGGCGTCACCGAGCTGGAGTTGGCGCGGCTCAGGTCGCCGATCGGGCTTGACCTCGGGGCGCGCACGCCGGAGGAGACGGCCCTGTCGATCGCCGCCGAGATCGTCGCCGACCGGCGCGGCGGCAGCGGGGTCTCACTGACCGGCGCGCACACGCCGATCCATCACGACGTGACGTCGGTGCCGGCGGGGCGGATCGGATCGGTGGCCTGAAAGGTGCTGCGGCGCACCGGCGGCTGGTCGGGCCAGGCGAACGCGTAGTCCGGGTCGCCGCCCCGGCTCAGCCGGACGAAACGCGTCAGCTCCCGCGCGATGCCCGCGTTGCCCTGCGCCCACCCGGTGCGGGGTTCGAGGTCGCCCGGGGTGGCCTTGTGCTCGAAGTTGGACCAGCGGGCGCCGTCGGCGTCCCGGATCGCGCGGTCGGCCAGATCCGCGACGAGGACGGCGGCGAAGTCGTGGCCGTCGTCCTGCTCGGCCATCCGGTCGCAGGCCAGTGCGAGGACGCCCGCCGTGCCGCAGCAGCGGCCGTTGTTGTCCCAGAACCCGGGACGCAGCCGCTGCGGCAGACCGGAGCGGGTCACGGTGTGCCAGCAGCGGTCGACCAGGGCCGACCAGGCGGCCGGGGCGGCGAGGACGTCCCGGAGCCGGCGGAACACCTGGGCGTCGCCTGCCGGCCCGTGACACCAGCCGTAGCTGTGACGCTCGATCAGGTCGGGGAGGTGCGCCGGGTCGGAGTGGGCGACCAGGAAGCCCTCGGGCCCGTCCTCGGCCCGGGCCACGACACCAGCGGCACCGGCCTCGGCCAGCTCGACGAGGTCGGTCCGTCCCGTCGCGGCCCCGACGGTGGCCAGCGCGTACACGATCCCCAGCGTGCCGTGCGAGATGTGGTGCATGCGCCCGTCCCTGCCGGTACGGAACTCCCAGTGCACGCCGGCCGGAACCGGCTCGGCGGTCCGCAGATACGGCTCCAGCGCGAGCACGGCGAACTCCTCGTCACCGGCGGCCAGCGCGCCGAGACCGATCCCCGCGTTCCCGCCCATCAGCTCGAACAGCTCGCCCCATCGGGTGCCGTCGAACCGCGACCGCACGATCCCCAGAGCCCGGTCGGCGGCACCACCGGCGGCGGTGTCGCCCAGTTCCTCGTGAACGGTCCGCAGCACGAGCGCCATACCGGTGAGCCCGAAGTACAGGGAACTGTCCTCGCAGTCCTCGACGGCGGCCACGAGCGAGCGGGCCGCGCGCAGGGCGGTGTCGGCGTACGCGTCGTCCCCGAAGTGCCGCCACGCCTCCAGGAGGACCGGGACGATGCCGGCCGTACCGCTGTAGAGCATGGGTTCGAGTTCGGCGTCGGAAGGGCGCTCGGCCCAGGCGAGGCCGCCGTTCCCGCTCTCCCGCGCCTGGTCGAGCAGCCACCGCAGGGCGTCCACCGCCAGCGCCTCGGTCTCGTCCACCGTCACGGTCTTCACGTTGGTCTGCGTCATGACGCCCACTCTGGCATCCGGCGGCGCGCGCCTCAGGAGCCTTTGCCGGCGGACGGGCGGAAGCGGTCGTCACGGTCGTCTGAGCAGCTCGTTGACCGTCCGTCCGAACACCGACCGTGCCGCGGCCCGCAGCACGGGGTCGAAGAACCGGGGCAGCAGACGCACCCGCAGGTCCTCGCGCCAGAGCACGCGGGTACGGCCGCCGGGACCCGGCCGCACCTCGATCTCGGCCCAGCCCGTGACGATCCGGCCCCGCTTGTCCAGACGGCACAGGCCGGGCAGGTCGCCCGTGGGCGGGCGCCACACCGTGACCTCCATCCGGTCGTCGAAGGCGAGCGGGCCGAGTCCCGAACGGGCCACGACGAAGGTGCCCTGGCCCGTCGGCGGCGGCGTGACCACGGTGACGCGGGTCAGCGGGACGGTGTCGCCGTGGCGCGGCCACTGGGTGAGGCGGCGCCACGCCTCGTCGGGGGAGAGCGGTGCCGTGCGTTCGAGGAGGAAGGTGACCACGGGGTGATCGTAGGCAACGCGGGCCGCTGAACAGTGCGTTCGTATACGGCTCGGCCGGGCGCGCGAGTGCGCGAACACATGAGTGTCCCGGCCCTGGCACGGAGGGTGAACGAGCGTCCCGCCACGCATGTGCCGCCGCCGTCCTGGTTACTCGCGCCGACACGCGAGTGAACACGAGTGGGAGGAGAGCCCCGTGAGCGGACACGCCCGGCGCCGGGCCCTGGTCACCGGCGGAGCCGGATTCGTGGGGTCCCATCTGTGCGCGCGACTGGTCGCCGAGGGCACCGACGTCGTGTGCCTCGACAACCTGGCCACCGGCTCCCGCGCCAACGTCGCCGACCTGGAGCAGCGCCGCGGCTTCCGCTTCGTGCGCGCCGACGCCACCGACGCCGCGGCCGTGCGCGGCCTCCCCGGCCGTTTCGACCTGGTCCTGCACTTCGCCTGCCCGGCCTCACCCGTCGACTACCTGCGGCTGCCCCTGGAGACCCTCGACGTCGGCAGCACCGGCACCCGCAACGCCCTGGAGCGGGCCCGGGCCGACGGCGCGCGTCTCGTGCTCGCCTCCACCTCCGAGGTCTACGGCGACCCGCTGGAGCACCCGCAGCACGAGGGCTACTGGGGCAACGTCAACCCGATCGGCCCGCGCAGCGTCTACGACGAGTCCAAGCGCTTCGCCGAGGCCCTGGTCACCGCCCACCGCAGGGTGCACGGCACGGACACCGCCATCGTCCGGATCTTCAACACCTACGGCCCGCGGATGCGCACCGGCGACGGCCGTGCCGTCCCCGCGTTCGTGTCGCAGGCCCTGGACGGCGCGCCCCTCACGGTCGCGGGCGACGGCGGGCAGACCCGCTCGCTGTGCTACGTCGACGACACGGTGGACGGCGTCCTCGCGCTGGCCGCGTCCGACGCCGACGGCCCCGTGAACATCGGCGGCGCCGAGGAGATCACCATGCTGGAGCTCGCCCGCCGGATCATCGAGCTCACCGGCTCCTCCTCCCGGATCCGGTTCGTGGAGCGCCCCGCCGACGACCCCGCCCGGCGTCGGCCCGACACCCGGCTGGCCCGGGAGCTGCTGGGCTGGCAGCCGAGGGTCGGCTGGAGCGACGGGCTGGAGCGCACGATCGGCTGGTTCTCCCGCTCCGTAGCGGCCTGAGCGGAACTGAGGCAGGTCCTGCGACGACAGAGCGGTGACCTGAGCCTCACTTGTAGTGAAAAGTCGGTTATTTCGGTCGAAGTCATCTTCAAGAGTTTGAGACAGCTGGGAAGAGTCACTCGCGAGCCTTGAGTCCTCACAGCCGCCGGGACGGAGCACATCCCATGCGCATCCTTGGTATCAACGCCCTGTTCCACGACCCGGCCGCCGCCCTCGTCGTCGACGGCCACACGGTCGCGGCAGCCGAGGAGGAGCGCTTCAGCCGCCGCAAGCACGGCAAGCGCCCCCTGCCGTTCTCCGCGTGGGAGCTGCCCGAGCTCTCCGCCCGCTGGTGTCTGGAGCAGGCGGGCATACGCCCGGAAGAACTCGACGCGGTGACCTACTCCTTCGACCCGAAGCTGGCCCGGCCGGCCCGCGACCTGGGTCTGGACGACCCCTGGGACCCCCTGCGTCTGGAGTACGCCCGACGCGCCCCCGAATTCCTGGCCGAAGCCCTGCCCGGCCTCGACGCCGACCGGGTGGTCTTCGTCCCGCACCACGTCGCGCACGCCGCCTCCGCCGGGCCCGCCTCACCGCATCCCGACAGCGCCGTCCTCGTACTCGACGGCCGCGGGGAGGCCGCCTCCCATCTGGCCGGCCGCTACCACGAGGGCAAGCTCGACACCCTCGGCGCCCAGGCGCTGCCGCACTCCCTGGGCCTGTTCTACGAGGAGCTCACCGCACACCTCGGCTTCCTGCGCAGCAGCGACGAGTACAAGGTGATGGCCCTCGCCTCCTACGGCAAACCGCGCTTCCTGCCCCAGCTGCGGCAGCACGTCCACGCCACCGGCGACGGCGGTTTCCGCGCCCACGGCGTCGACTGGGCGGCCCTGACCCCGCCCCGCGCCAAGGGCGAGGACTGGACCCGGGACCACGCCGACCTCGCCGCCAGTGCCCAGGCCGTGCTCGAGGAGGTCCTCCTCGAACTGGTCCACTGGCTGCACGGCGCGGCCGGCGGCGAGGCCCTCACCCTCGCCGGAGGCGTCGCCCTCAACTGTGTCGCCAACTCCAAGATCGCCGCCCGGGGGCCCTACCCGCACGTGTGGGTGCAGCCCGCCGCCGGAGACGCCGGAACCGCCCTCGGCGGAGCCCTCCACCTGGCCGCGCAGGACGACGAACCCCCGCAGCCCATGCCCGGCGCCGACCTCGGCCGCGGCTGGAGCGACGAGGAACTGCGCGCCCGGCTCGACGAGGCCGCCGTACCGTACGAACGGCCCGCCGACGTCGCCGAGGCCGTCGCCGAGGAACTCGCCCGGGACGGGGTCGTCGCCTGGTTCCAGGGCCGCAGCGAGTACGGGCCGCGTGCCCTCGGGCACCGCTCCCTGCTCGCCCATCCGGGACGGGCCGAGAACCTGGAACGGCTCAACCACGTCAAGGGCCGCGAGGAGTTCCGGCCGGTCGCCCCGATGGTGCTGGCCGGGCGCGCGCACGAACTGTTCAGAGGACCGCTGCCCAGCCCGTACATGCTCTTCGTCCACGACGTCGCACGGGAATGGCAGGGCCGCATCCCGGCCGTCGTGCACGTCGACGGCACCGCCCGTATCCAGACCGTCGAGGAGCGGCGGGAGCCGCTGGTGGCGCGGATGCTGCACGCCTTCGAGCGGCGCACCGGGCTGCCCGTGGTGGTGAACACCAGCCTCAACACCGCCGGCCGGCCCATGGTCGACGACCCGCGTGACGCACTGGAGTGCTTCGGCTCCGCGCCCGTCGACCTGCTCGCCCTCGGACCGTACGTCGTGCGCAGGGGGAGGGCGTTCGCATGACACCGAAGACCTCCGCCGGCACCGCCTACGCGGTGGTGATCCCCACCCTCGTGCGCGACACCCTCGCCGACTGTCTTGCCGCGCTCGCCGCCGCGACCGGTCCCAAGCCGCACGAGATCGTCCTCGTCGACGACCGGCCCGACCCCGATCCCGGGCCGTGGGAACACCCGCTCAGCGTGCTGGGCGACCTGCGCGACCGCACCACCGTGGTCCCGAGCGGCGGGCGCGGGCCCGCCGCCGCCCGCAACACCGGACTGCGCGTCATCGCCTCGCCCTGGGTCGCCTTCCTCGACGACGACGTCCAGGTCGGCCCGCACTGGTGCGAGCAACTGGCGCAGGACCTGGCCGACACCACCCCGCGGACCGCGGGCGTGCAGGGCGTGATCGCCGTACCGCTGCCCGGCGAGCGCCGGCCCACCGACTGGGAACGCGGCACCGCCGGTCTCGCGCAGGCCCGCTGGATCACCGCCGACATGGCCTACCGCACCGACGCCCTGAAGCAGGTCGGCGGCTTCGACGAACGCTTCCCGCGCGCCTACCGCGAGGACGCCGACCTCGCCCTGCGCGTCCTCGACGCCGGCTGGCGCATCCGGCAGGGCCGCCGCACCACCCGCCACCCCGTGCGCCCCGCCGACCGCTGGGTGTCCCTGCGCGCCCAGCGCGGCAACGCCGACGACGCCCTGATGCGGCACCTGCACGGCCCCGACTGGTGGGAGAAGGCCATCGCCCCGCGGGGCCGGCTGCACAGGCACCTCGCGATCACGGCGGCCGGTGCCGCCGCGTGCGCCCTCGCGGTCACCGGACGCCGCCGGGCCACCGCGGTCGCCGCGCTGGGTTGGGCCGCCGGCACCGGCGAGTTCGCCTGGGCGCGCATCGCCCCCGGGCCGCGCACCCGGTACGAGGTGACCACCATGCTCGCCACCAGCGCGCTCATCCCGCCCGCGGCCACCTGGCACTGGCTCGGCGGGCTGTGGCGGCACCGCGACGCACCCGACTGGCAGGAGGTGGCCGCATGAGCCGCGTACGGGCCGTGCTGTTCGACCGCGACGGCACCCTCGTCCACGACGTTCCCTACAATGGCGACCCCGACCGCGTCCGCCCCGTCGCCGGTGCCCGCGAGGCACTCGGTCTGCTGCGCCGGCACGGCATCCGCACCGGCGTCGTCACCAACCAGTCGGGCATCGCGCGCGGACTGCTCACCGACGCCGACGTCCGGCACGTCAACCACCGCGTCGACGAGCTCCTCGGCCCCTTCGACGTGTGGGGCGTCTGCCCGCACGGCCCCGACGACGGCTGCCACTGCCGCAAACCCGAACCGGGCCTCGTCCTCTGGGCGGCCGGACGCATCTGCACCGCGCCCTCGGACTGCGTCGTCGTCGGCGACATCGGCGCCGACGTCGAGGCCGCACGCCGGGCGGGCGCCCACGGCATCCTCGTCCCCACTCCCGGGACCCGGCCGGAGGAGACGGCGGGCGCGGACCATGTGGCCCCCGACCTCCTGACCGCCGTGCGGGCCCTGCTGAACGGGCCGCCGACGGGCCGTGTCCTGGCCGACGAACGGCCCATCGCGGCCGCCTACGACACCGGCGGGAGGCAGCCCGTCGAGGCCCCCCGCCCGCCCGACGACACCAGCGGGAGGTCGCGGTGAAGGCCCTCGTCACCCGTCTCGACAGCTTCGGCGACGTTCTGCTCACCGGACCCGCCGTCCGTGCCGTCGCCGCCCGGGCCGACACGGTCACCCTGCTGTGCGGCCCGCGCGGCGCGCCCGCCGCCCGGCTGCTGCCGGGCGTGGACGACATCCTCGTCTGGGACGCGCCCTGGGTGGGCCTCGACGCCCCGCCCGTCGGCCGCGGCGAGGTCGAGCAGCTCATCGACGCCATCGACGCCGACACGGCCCTGATCCTGACCTCGTTCCACCAGTCACCTCTGCCCACCGCCCTGCTGCTGCGCCTGGCCGGGGTGGCACACATCGCCGCGGACAGCGAGGACTACCCCGGCTCCCTGCTCGACGTACGCCACCACCGCGCCCCGCACGTCCACGAGGCCGAGGCGATGCTCGACCTCGCCGAGGCCGCGGGATTCCCCTCGCCCGACGACGGACGGCTGCGGGTGCTGCCCCCGCCCCGCACCACCGGGCTGACCGGCCCGGAGCCGTACCTCGTGCTGCATCCCGGCGCCAGCGTCCCGGCCCGGGCCTGGGGTCCCGACCGCAGCGCCGGGGCGGTCCGCGAACTGGCGGCGGCCGGACACCGGATCGTGGTGACCGGCGGCCCGCACGAGCGCGACCTGACCGCGCACGTCGCCGGCGAGCACGGACTCGACCTCGGCGGCCGTACCGGCGCCGCGGAACTGGCCGGGGTGCTGGCAGGTGCCGACGCCGTGGTCACCGGCAACACCGCGCCCGCCCACCTCGCCGCCGCCGTCGGCACCCCCGTCGTCTCGCTGTTCGCGCCGGTCGTGCCCGCCGAGCGGTGGCGGCCGTACGGCGTCCCCTACGTGCTGCTCGGCGACCAGCACGCGCCCTGCGCGGACAGCAGGGCCCGGGAGTGCCCCGTGCCCGGGCATCCCTGCCTGGACACCGTGACCGCACACGACGTGGTCGCCGCCGTCGAGAAGCTCGTCGCGGAGGTCGGGGCGGTGGGGAGGCAGAGATGAGGATCCTGCTCTGGCACGTGCACGGCTCCTGGACCACGGCCTTCGTCCAGGGACCGCACACCTACCTCGTCCCCGTCACCCCCGACCGCGGACCCGACGGCCTCGGCCGCGCCCGCACCTTCGACTGGCCCGACTCCGTCGTCGAAGTCCCCCTGGAGCGGCTGCGGGACGCCGGCATCGACGCCGTCGTGCTGCAACGGCCGCACGAACCGGCCCTCGTCGACCGGTGGCTGGGCCGCCGCCCGCCCCTGGTGTACCTGGAGCACAACGCCCCGCACGGGGACGTGCCCGACACCCGCCACCCGGCCGCCGACATCCCCGGCGTCACCCTGGTCCACGTCACCCACTTCAACCGGCTGATGTGGGACGCCGGTCCCACCCCGACGACCGTCATCGAGCACGGCGTGGTCGACCCCGGACAGCGGTGGACCGGCGAACTGGACCGGGCGGCCGTGGTCGTCAACGAGCCGGTGCGGCGCGGCCGTACCACCGGAACCGACCTGCTGCCCGCGTTCGCCGACGCCGCCCCGCTGGACGTCTTCGGCATGCGCACCGAAGGGCTCGCAGACCACCTCGGTCTCCCGCCCGACCGGTGCCGGTCCCACGAACTCGTGCAGGCGGACCTGCACGCGGCGATGGCGCGGCGACGCGTCTACGTCCACCCCGTCCGCTGGACCTCTCTCGGACTGTCGCTGCTGGAGGCGATGCACCTGGGCATGCCCGTGGTCGCACTGGCCACCACCGAGGTCGCCGAGGCGGTTCCCGACGGCGCCGGAGTGGTGTCCAACAGGATCGACGTACTGACCGATGCCGTACGGGACTTCGTGGCCGATCCCGCGCACGCTCGCATGATCGGCGAGGGCGCGCGGGCGGCGGCGCTCGCCCGCTACGGGCTGTCCCGCTTCCTGGAGGACTGGGAGCGGTTGCTGAAGGAGGTGACCCGATGAGGATCGCCATGGTGTCCGAGCACGCGAGCCCGCTCGCCGCGCTCGGCGGTGTCGACGCCGGTGGCCAGAACGTGTACGTGGCCCGCCTCAGCGAGGAACTGGCGCGGCGCGGCCACGACGTCACGGTCTACACCCGCCGCGACAGCACCGACCTGCCCGACCGGGTTCCGCTGCCCGGCGGCGCCGTCGTCGAGCACGTGCCGGCCGGACCCCCCGAGTCCGTCCCCAAGGACGAACTGTTCCCCCACATGCCCGTCTTCGGCTCCTGCCTGGCACGCGCCTGGGCCCGCGAGCGGCCCGACGTGGTGCACGCCCACTTCTGGATGTCCGGCATGGCCGCCCAGATCGGCGCCGGCGCCCACGGCGTCCCGGTCGTGCAGACCTTCCACGCCCTCGGCACCGTCAAGCGGCGCCACCAGGGCAGGCGTGACACCAGCCCGTACGAACGCGTCGGCATCGAGCGGCAGATCGGCCGCGGCTGCGAACGCGTCCTGGCGACCTGCACCGACGAGGTGTACGAGCTGGCGGACATGGGCGTACCGACGCGGCAGACGTCCGTCGTGCCCTGCGGGGTGGACGTCGAGCACTTCCACCCCGGCGCGGACCCCACCGCCGCCCCCGCCCGGCAGCAGCGGCACCGACTCCTCGCCTGCGGCAGGCTGGTCCGCCGCAAGGGCTACGACCAGGCGATCCGCGCACTGGCCCGGACCCCGGACACCGAACTCCTGATCGCCGGCGGCCCCGCGCCCGGCCTGCTGGACGCCGACCCCGAGGCGGAACGACTGAGACGGCTCGCGCAGCGCACCGGCGTCGCCGACCGGGTGCGGCTGCTCGGCGCGGTCGACCCGGCCGACATGCCCGCCCTGATGCGCGGTGCGGACCTCGTCCTGTGCACACCGGTCTACGAGCCGTTCGGCATCGTGCCGCTGGAGGCGATGGCGTGCGCCGTCCCCGTCGTCGCCACCGACGTCGGAGGCCACCGGGACACGGTCGACGACGGCCGTACCGGCCGGCTGGTACCGCCCGGCGACCCCGACGCGATCGCCGGCGCCGTACGCGACCTGCTCGCCGAGGACGGCACCCGCCGCCGCTACGGCAGCGCCGGCCGCGCCCGGGTCCTCGCCCACTACACCTGGCAGCGGGTCGCCGACGGCGTCGAACAGGTCTACCGCCAGGTGGCGGTCGGACAAGCACTGCCGAAGGAGGTGGCCTGATGACCCTCCACCCGCCCACCGTCGCCCACTGCGACGAACTCCAGGACGCGCTGGGCGCGTTCCGCGCCTCAGCCCACATCATCGAGCGCTGGGGCGAGCGCCTGGCCGCCGTCCTCGCCGGGGGCGGCAGGCTGCTGGTCGCGGGCAACGGCGGCAGCGCCGCCCAGGCCCAGCACCTCACCGCCGAACTCGTCGGCCGCTACCGCGACGACCGGCCGGCGTTCTCCGCGATCGCCCTGCACGCCGACACCTCCAGCACGACCGCCATCGCCAACGACTACGGCGTCGACGAGGTCTTCGCCCGCCAGGTCCGCGCGCACGGCCGTCCCGGCGACGTCCTGATGCTGCTGTCCACCAGCGGCGCCAGCGCCAACCTGCTGTCCGCCGCGGACGCGGCACGCTCGGCGGGCCTGCGCGTGTGGGCGCTCACCGGCCCGGCCCCCAACCCCCTCATGGCGGGCAGCGACGAATCCCTGTGCGTGACGGCCGCGTCCGCCGCGACGGTCCAGGAACTCCACCTGGTGGCGGTGCACATGGTGTGCGCGGCGTTCGACGCGGCGGTGGAGCGGGGTGCGGCATGACCGGCGGGTGGGAAGAGGGCGCGGCGGACACGCCACGAGACGGTACGGCCGCCGCGCCGGGAGCGGGCGCGCCGGGCACCGTCCGCGGTGGCGGACGCCGCCGGGCCCCGCTGCTGGTGGTCGGCGACGCGCTGCTCGACCGGGACCTCACCGGTCACGCCGAGCGGCTCGCGCCCGACGCACCCGTGCCGGTCGTCGCCGACTGCGGGCAGCACCTGCGGCCGGGCGGCGCCGCCCTCGCCGCCTACCTCGCCGCCCGCGACGGCCACGACGTCACCCTCGTCACCGGGCTGGGCGACGACCCCGCCGGCCAAGAACTGCGGCGGCTGCTCGAACCGTGGCTGACGCTGATCCCGCTCCCGCTGACCGGCCCGCTGTCCGAGAAGACCCGCGTCCTCGCCCAGGGCCGCCCCGTCGTCCGCCTGGACCGGGGAGACGGCCAGGTGAGGGAGGCCACCGACCAGGCGCGCCGGGCGATCCGCCGGGCGCCTTCCGTGCTGGTCTCCGACTACGGCCGCGGCGCCGCCGACGCGCTGCGGGACGTCCTCGCCGAACGCCCGCCCCTCGTCTGGGACCCGCACCCGCGCGGCGGCCCGCCGGTAGCGGGCACGCGGCTGGTCTCGCCGTCGGAGAAGGAGGCGTACGCCCTGTCCGGGGAGGGCGGCGCGCCGGACGGCGACCTGCGCGTCGCCGCCCGCGGCGCCGCCGCCCTCGTCCGGCACTGGCGGGTCGCCGCCGTCGCGGTGACCCTCGGCGCGCGCGGCGCCCTCCTGTCGTACGGGGAGCACCCGCTGCTCGTCCCCGCGCCCACCGCGCACACCGGCGACCCGTGCGGTGCGGGCGACCGGTTCGCGGCCACGGCGGCCGGGCTGCTCGCGGACGGGGCGCTCGTCGGGGAGGCGGTCGAGGGCGCGGTGGCCGCCGCGAGCGACTTCGTCGGAACGGGCGGTGCGGCCGCGCTGGCCTGCGAGGAAGCGGATTCTCCGGCCGTCCACGGCGACCCGGGAGACCCGCTCGCCCTGGCCGCCCGCGTCCGCGCCGCGCACGGCACCGTCGTCGCCGCGGGCGGCTGCTTCGACCTCCTGCACGCCGGTCACGTCGGACTGCTCCAGGCCGCCCGGCGGCTCGGCGACTGCCTGGTCGTCTGCGTCAACTCGGACGCGTCGGTGCGGCGGCGCAAGGGCGAGGGCCGCCCGGTCAACCCGCTCGCCGACCGCGTCCGCGTCCTGCGCGCGCTGGCCTGCGTGGACGCCGTCGCCGTGTTCGACGAGGACACCCCCGAACGCCTGCTGTCCGAACTCCGCCCACAGGTCTGGGTCAAGGGCGGCGACTACGCCGGCGCCGAACTCCCCGAAGCCGCGCTGCTGGAGGAGTGGGGCGGCCAAGCGGTCCTGCTGCCCTACCTCGACGGCCGCTCCTCGACGACCCTGATGGCCCGAGCGGCGGGCGTGGCCCGATGACGGCCCCGGCGGCGGCCGGGGGTGCGTGGACGACGAGGCGCCGCCCGGCGGACACGCGTGCCCCGGGGTGGTGCGGCGCGGGGCCCTCGGGCCTGGTGCGCCCGGGGTGGTGCCGGGCAGTGCCACTCGGCCCTTGCGTCGCCCCGGAGCGGAGGCGCCCTGTGACCATCGCGCGCCTTCGCAGGCGTTCCGTGCGTGAGGTATGGGCCTTCGGGCGTTGTGGCCCTGGGGTGGGTGTCGACGGCGGTGGGTGGCGGGTCCTGACTTCCGTCGCGCACGCGGGGGACCGCCACTCGACCTTTCCGTCGCCCCGGAGCGGAGGCGCCCCGTGACCATCGCGCGCCTTCGCCTGCTGGTCCTGCGTGCCCTCGGCCTCGGTGACCTCCTCGCCGGTGTGCCCGCGCTGCGCGCGCTGCGCCGGGGGTTTCCGGGACATGAGCTCGTGCTGGCCGCGCCCGCCGAGCTCGGGCCGGTCGCGGCGGCCACGGGTGCCGTCGACCGGCTGCTGCCCGCGTCGGCACCCGGGCGGGCCGTCCCCCGACGCATCGACTGGACCGGCCCGCCCCCCGACATCGCGGTCGACCTGCACGGCAACGGCCCGCCCAGCCACCGTCTGCTGATGGAGTCGCGCCCGCTGCGACTGCTGGCCTTCGCGCACCCCGAGACCCCCGAGGTCGACGGCCCGCGGTGGTACCCGGAGGAACACGAACGGGACCGCTGGTGCCGGCTCCTGCGGTCGTACGGCATCGACGCCGACCCCGCCGACCTGCGGCTGCCGCGTCCGCCCTGGCCGTCACCGGCGCCCGGCGCCGTCGTCCTGCACCCCGGCGCGGGCGCACCCTCCCGCTGCTGGCCCACAGAGCGCTACGCGGAGGTCGCCGAGGCCCTGCGCGAGCGCGGGCAGAGGGTCGTGGTCACCGGGGGAGCGGACGAGGCCGACCTGGTGGCCGACCTGGCCAAGCGCGCCGACCTGCCCGACACTGACGTCTTCGGCGGCGGGCTGCCCTTCGACCGGCTCTCCGCGCTGGTCGCCGACGCCCACGCCGTGATCAGCGGCGACACCGGCATCGCCCACCTCGCGGTCGCCCACGCCACCCCCTCCGTCACCCTCTTCGGCCCGGTCCCGCCGAGCCGTTGGGGCCCGCCCGCCGACCCGCGGCACCGGGCCCTGTGGCACCCCGGCCAGGAGGGCGATCCGCACGCGGGCGCACCCGACGCCGCCCTGCTGCGCCTCCGCCCGGAAGACGTGCTGGCCGCCCTGCACGAGCTACGAGGCACCGTTCCTAATGACTGAGCGGGAGTGAGTCCTGTTGCCAGGAATCATGCTCGGCCGAACGCCCCGAGCGGTGTTGGGCGTTCTGGTTGCCCGCGTTCGCTCCGCGGTCCGGTGGCACGGATCGTGTCCGTGGTCCGGGAACGGGAGGGCGGGGTCCCTCACGCCCGAGGGCACGCCGGTCGGCCTGGACGGTCCGATGCCCGTGCACATCACTCTGGTGTGCAGGGGGCGGTGTCGTCCGTCGCCGGATCGGGTGTCCTTGGGCGCGCCGTCCGATCGCCACGGCGGCAGCCTCGTGGCGAGTGGTCTTCCTGTTTTCGTGGGTGAGGGGCTTCTGCCAGTGCTGGGCGCCCCACTTCGAGGTGTAGGCCGGGTCCACCGCGATGATCGCGATGCCGGTCTGGTCGGCCATCGAGGCCACCGGGCGCGAAGCCGTCCGGTGGGCATGCCGGAGATCAACTGCCGGAATCGCTTGCGGCGGCCGTGCTTCTCGCGGGTCTTCTCCGCGGCGAAGTCCAGATCCTCCACCGCGATGGCCTGCACGCCGCAGGCGCCGGGCCCAGTGCAGCAGCCGGGTCAGGGCGTGGCGGACGTGGGCGTCACGGTGCTCGGCGGTGCCGGACAAGTCGTAGAAGAAGCGGCGGGGATGGCCGGTCGGGTTGCCGTGGACGTCCAGGCGCCAGGCGGCCAGGTGGTCGGCGTTCATGTCGACGCCGATCACACCGTGCGCGAGGGCGCCGACCATCGGGACGGTCTTCGACACCGGAAGCTGCCAGCAGGCGGTCACATACCAACGCCCGCGTACCACGTCGAGGTGGATGCGGTAGGCGACCGCGCGGTTGGCCTCCACCCGGTCCGCCCACTCCTGCCCACGGTGCGGGAAGCGCACCTGCGCGGCGAGGACGTACCGGCCGTGCGGGGCATTGGCCAGCCCGGCGAGCGGCGTCGGGAGCTTGATGCTCACCTCGCCGTCCGGGCTGACGCGGATCGTCTCGTTGCCGTAGCGCTTCCCGGACTCGCCGTCCGCCTGCAGGAACCAGCGCGACGCCTCCCACCGCCGCCGCCACTGAGCCTCGGTCAGCTGGGCGGCGGTCAGCTGGTGGCGGGTGCGGGCCAGCCGCTTGCTGCCGCGCACCACGTGCACGGTCCCGGTCTCCCAATCGGCCCGCGCCCGTTCCAGCCGGTCTTCGAGGATGTGCAGGCGGCGGGTCTTCGCGTGCCACTCCCGCTTGCTGCGGTAGCCGCCCGGCGCCTGTTTCGAGCCCTTCGCGCCGACCGGCAGCGACAGCCGGTGCGCGAGCGTCCGGATGCCCGCCTCAAGGGACTGGATGTGGGCGAGCCGGCCGCGCCGTGCGAGCGCCCACTGATCATGGCTGGCTTTGGTGAGCGACCCGGCCCACCGGGACGACGACACAGCCGTCAGGTCCCGCTTGCGGGCCGCCCAGGTCTCCGCGGAGTGCTCCAGACCGTCCGCGCACCGCACCTTCAAGTCCCGGGAGGCCAGCGAACCGAGGTGCGCGCCAACCAGGGCGAGGACCTTTTCATCGGCGGGCGTGAGCTGCTTGAGCCGGGTCCGGACCGTCGCGCCCGAGGGACCGGGCACCACAAACGACGCCGCAAGCTCCCGCAACCCGCCCATCCCACACCCCCACACGGCCCCTCGAAAACCCGCTCATCACACCCAACGAGCCCCACCCGGAAAGGTCACACATGCGATGAACGAACTCCCATTCCCCTCCCGAGACAGCAGCACCCAGCCGCTCACCAAGCCCCTCCGCGCTCACTCACACACGCCAGAACGCACTCGTACGCACTCAAATCCCAGCAGTTCCCAACCCCTGCCCCTTGACTCAGGCGGCCCCCGTCGGCCTCGTCACCGCCACGGCAACCACTCCCGCCTCCCTCACCGAGACCTCGACCGTCGTCCTGGCGCCCTGCCCTGCCGACGCCCCACGGAAGTCGACCGCCCGCCGCTGCTCGGGTCGAGCCCGGCCCGGCCCCGGCTCAGCGCTCGGTCCACCGGCACAACAGGCGGAACGCCGAGAACAGGGTGAAGGGCCACACGGCGGCGAAGGTCCAGATCACGCCGGGTTCGGCGGTGCGGATGCCGGTCACCATGAGCCCGATCGACACCGCGAGCAGGAGCGCGACGATCCAGATGGGCGGCCGGCAGGACGCCAGCCGTGAGAGGGCGGAGGGGCGACGCGGCCGTAGCGTGCGCATCCGGCGGTCGAGGCGGCGGTCGCGGCGCAACGCGCGTTCCATCTCGTCGAGGATGCGCTGCTCGTGATCGGGGAGTCGGCTTGTGGTCACGGTCGCTCCTCGCGGGGCCGGAGAGTCCCTCTTCGGATGCCCGGCCGCCGCCCGAACTAACCGGTGGGGCACGGCTCCAGGCGTCCGGGCAGAGCCTCGGCCACCCAGCCACCCCTTGTCGGCCGCCACGCTCGAGTCGGCCTCGACGACGCCGTCCTCCGGAACAGGCCGGACATCAGGCGTCCGGCGTCGGCGGTTCCGGCGGTTCCCCTCAGGACTGGGCGGAGGACACGGTCGCCGGCCCGAGGACGTTGTCGAACCCGGGGTGGGACGCCGCGCGGTCGCTGTCCGTCGCGCACGTCCCACGGTCGCTCACGTCCCACGGTCCGGCCGCCTGCACCGGCGTACGCGGCACCCCCCGTGCCGGCACGTCCACCTCTGCCCCTGCCGCTGCCCGCTCCGGGGCGCGTCAGGGGCAGAGGTGGCGTGGGTCACTGGCTGTAGAACGTGGCGTCCGCCCGGTCCGTGGCCGTGCTCGGCGTCTGCACGTACAGCAGGTAGGTGTAGTGGCGTATGTAGCGCCCGGCGGAGGCGTACGACTCGTAGGAGACGCCCGCCGAGTCCGACAGACCCGCCCGCTTGTAGAAGGTGGCGTCGGAGGCGAACTGGGCCGTGCCGTCGTTCTTCTCCAGCCGGACCTCGAAGCTCGCGTTGCTCCGCAGGTAGTAGCCGGGGAAGTTGGTCGACTCC
Organism: Streptomyces sp. NPDC058678; assembly: GCF_042714835.1. NCBI lineage: Bacteria > Bacillati > Actinomycetota > Actinomycetes > Kitasatosporales > Streptomycetaceae > Streptomyces > Streptomyces sp. NPDC058678. The sequence continues at coordinate 25,869 of NZ_JBHXSG010000027.1, forward strand.
AGCGACACGGTGCCGCTGCCGGTCAGGCCGGTGACCACGCGGAACTGCGAGTCGGCCAGCGGGCTGACGTTGGCGTCGATCCGGCCCCGGTAGTCGAAGTGGCGGATGAAGCGGTCCGCGAAGTTGTACGACGAGAAGCGCTGCGGGGTGACCCCGTCGGCGACCGGGATGCCGAAGTCGGGGGTGCCGTCGGCCTTCCAGTACACCTTCTGGACGCGGGTGCGGCGGTTGGGGTCGTTCAGGGGGTCGCCGGTGATGTCCTTGTAGCTGCGGTCGTGGTAGACGAGGATGTCGGACTTGCCGTCCTCGGAGACGGTGAAGGAGTTGTGGCCCGGCCCGTACTGCGAGGTCGCGTCGCTCGACTTGAACACCGGCTGGGAACCCTTGGCCCAGGACGCCGGGTTGGTCAGGTCGGCCGTCGCGGAGGCGGTCAGCATGCCGAGGCAGTAGTTGGCGTCGGTCGCGCTGGCCGAGTAGGTCATGAAGACCTTGCCGCCGTGCTCGATCACCGCCGGGCCCTCGTTGACCTTGAAGCCGATCGTCTCCCAGGACAGCGTCGGCTGGGAGATCTCCGCCGGAGTGCCGGTGATCGTCCAGGGGTTGGCCATCTTGGCGATGAACAGGCTGGTGTTGTTGTTCTCGGCCGGGTTGCGCTGGGCCCAGGCGAGGTAGCGGACCCCGCCCACGACGAAGGTGGTGGAGTCGAGGGAGAAGCTCTCCCACGTCGTCTTGATCTGGCCCTTCTCGGCCCAGGTCGCGGTGAGCGGGTTGGCTCCGGTGCCCTCCAGGACGTACATCCGGATCGCGAACCTGTCACTGGTGGAGCCGGCGGCGAAGTACACGTACCACTTGCCGTCGATGTAGTGGATCTCCGGTGCCCAGATGTTGGCGCCCATCACGCCGCTGGCGTGCTTGGTCCAGATCGTGGTCTCGGGGGCCGTCGACAGACCCTGGATGGTGGTCGCCCGGCGCAGCACGATCTTGTCGTACGCGGGCACGGTGGCGGTGAAGTAGTAGTAGCCGTCGGTGTGCTTGAAGACGTGCGGGTCGGCGCGCTGTGCGGCGAGCGGGTTGGTGTAGGTGACGCCGGGGGAGGCGGGCACGGCCGCGTGGGCGACGGTGCCGGGCCCGGCGAGGCAGCCCACCAGGGCGAAGAGGACGGCCGTGAGCAGCCGTACGGCGTTGCGTCTCAAGGGGTTGCTCCAGATCACGGGGTGCGAGGTGGGGAGAAAGGTCAGGCCGTGGGGACGAGGCGCCACTGCTGGCAGTTGTTGTTCAGCCAGGTCCACAGCCGTACGTCGGCCCCGTTCGCGGTGCCGCAGTTCGCGACGTCGGCGACCTTGCCGCTGTTCTCGTTCACGATCCGCACGTAGTCACCGGTGGCCGTGTAGACCAGACGGAACTTCTGGCAGTTGTTGTTCAGCCAGGACCACTGCTTGATGTCCGTGCCGTCGGCCGTCGCGCAGCTCGTGGTGTCCATGACCTTCCCGGTCGCGACGTTGACCAGCCTGCTGGTGTCGTTGCCGAGGTCCTCGACGCGCCACTTCTGGTTGGCGCCGCCGTTGCAGCTCCACTGGAAGATGTTGGTGCCGTCCGCGGTGTTGCCGTTCTCGACGTCCAGGCACTTGCCGCTGTTGCGGTTCACCAGGGTGTACGCGGTCGGGGTCGCCGCGGTCTCGCCCGAGGGGCCGGGCAGCGTCGTGCCGAGCGCCACCGGGGTGCCGAAGTTCGGCGTGCCGTCCGCGTTCCAGGTGAACTTCTGCGCCCGCGTCGTACGGCCGTTGCCGCAGCCGCCGTTCGCGGTGTCGTTGGCGTGGTAGACGATCCAGTTCTCGGTGCCGTCCGGCGAGGTGAAGAAGCCGTTGTGGCCGGGGCCGTAGACACTCGCCGCGTCATTGCGCTGGAAGACCGGCGTGGACTTCTTCGTCCAGGAGGCGGGGTTCAGCGGGTCGGTGCCGGTCAGTTCCAGCTGCCCCAGCTTGTAGTCCGCGGTCTGGCAGTGGCTGGCGGAGAAGGTGAGGAAGGTGCGGCCGTCGTGGTACAGCGGCTCGGGTCCCTCGTTGACCGCGCCGCCCGATGTCTCCCAGCTCGCGGTGGGGCTGGAGATGATGGTGAAGGTGCTGCTGGCCAGCGTGTACGGGTTGCTCATCGGCGCGATGACCAGGCTCTGCCTGCTGCCGTTGATGAAGCCGCTGCCGATCAGGTACAGGTTGTTGTTGGCCTTCAGGACGGTGGCGTCGATGAGCCAGCCGCCGGGGGTGAGGTTGGAGCCGCTGAGCTGGTTCTTGTAGGTGTACGGGCCCATCGGGTCGGTGCCCGCGCTCTCCAGGACGTGGGTGCGCTGGGAGTCGCAGCAGGCGACACCGCTCTGCCCCGCGGAGTAGTACAGGTACCAGTGACCGTCGAGGAAGTGCAGCTCGGGCGCCCAGATGTTGGTGTTGCGGGTGGCGGTGGTGTCACTCCAGACCTGGACGCTCGCGGCCGTGGACAGTCCGGCCAGCGTCGGCGACTTCCGCATGGTCAGCACACCGGTGAAGGACGTGGTGACCAGGTAGTAGTTGCCGTTGTAGTACTCGAGCCAGGGGTCGGCCCCCTTGGTCGACTTGACCGGGTTGGTGTACGGGCGGCCCTCGGCGGCGGTGGCCGGGGTCGTCGCCGACACCATGGCGATCAGTACGGCGAGCACGCACAGGATCAGGGACCTGTGGCGTCTGGCGGGGGGCTGCTCTGACATCTTTGGCATGCGGGACCGTCCCTGTCCGTAATTTCGAACGTGGTTCGTAAATTCGGTCAGAAGATAAGCGGGGGCCATGGTTCCGTCAACGGTTTCGTCACATGCGCTTTACATGTGCGACGCTCAGCGTGCCGACGACGACGCCCGCGCCGATGCCCGCCCACTCGGCCCACCCCGGGTTCTGGCCGAACCCGAGCCACCTCACGACGGCGGCCAGGCTGTGCACCCTGGGCGCCGACGCCCCCCTCGCGACGGAGGAGGCCCGCGAAATCCGCCCTTGAGCCCCGAACCCGCCCCCGTGACCCGCGGCGCGGCCGGCCGCGGCGGCTGCTACCAGGAGGCCAGCGAGCCGTCGGTGTTGCGCCACACGGGGTTGCGCCAGCGGTGTCCGCGTTCGGCGGCCGCGCGGACCGCGTCCTCGTCGATGGTGATGCCCAGGCCGGGTGCGGTCAGGCGGTCGATGTAGCCGTCGCGGAAGGTGAAGGGCTCGGTGTCGACGAGGTAGTCCAGCAGCCCGCTGCTGTCGCCGTAGCCGATGCCGAGCGCCTGTTCCTGGATGAGGAAGTTGGGGGCGGCGAAGTCGAGTTGCAGGCTGGCGGCCAGTGCGATCGGGCCGAGCGGGCAGTGCGGCGCGACCAGGACGTCGTACGTCTCCGCCATCGCGGCGATCCGCCGGGTCTCGGAGATGCCTCCGGCGTGGCTGATGTCCGGCTGCGCCACGGCGATGCCGTCCGCCAGCACGGAACGGAAGTCCCAGCGGGAGTAGAGCCGTTCACCGGTGGCGATGGGGATCGAGGTGGAGCGCACCACGGCGCCGAGGTCCCGGGTGAACTCCGGCAGCACCGGTTCCTCGACGAACATCGGCAGCAGCGGCTCCAGCAGCGGCAGGACGCGGCGGGACATCGCCCCGCTGAAGCGGCCGTGGAAGTCCAGCGCCAGGTCGCGGTCCGGGCCGATCGCCTCGCGCACCGCGGCCACCTGCTCCACGATGGCGTGGATCGCGGCGGGCGTGTCGAGCGGTTCCAGCTGACCGCACGGGTTCAGCTTGACCGCGGTCAGCCCCTTGGCGACCTGCTCGGCCGCCGACTCGCCTATCTCCTGCGGGGTTTCGCCGCCCACCCAGCCGTAGATGCGCACCCGGTCGCGGACATGGCCGCCGAGAAGCTGGTGCACCGGCACGCCGTGCGTCTTGCCCGCGATGTCCCACAGGGCCTGGTCGATGCCGGCCAGGGCACTGCTGAGGACCGGGCCGCCGCGGTAGAAGCCGCTCTTGGCGAGCACCTGCCAGTGCTCCTCGATACGGGCCGGGTCCTGGCCCACGAGGTAGTCGAACATCTCCTCCACGCAGCGGGCGACGGTGTGCGCCTTGCCCTCGACGATGGGCTCGCCCCAGCCGGAGATGCCCTCGTCGGTGTCGACGCGCAGGAAGACCCAGCGCGGTTCGACGAGGAAGAGTTCGTACCCAGTGATCTTCATGGTGTGGACCTCCGGTCCTGATGCACGGCCCGGAGGCCGGTCGTTGTGGGTGTCGCGGGGGTGGGGGAGCAGAAGGTGCGGGGGCGACGGGCGGCCTACTCCTGGGAGCTGATGCCGCGGCCGCCGTCCACGAGCAGGTTCTGGCCGGTGACGAAGGAGGCGTCGTCGGAGGCGAAGAAGGCCACCGCGGCCGCGATGTCCTCGGGGGAGCCGAGCCTGCCGACCGGTGTCCGCGCGATGGTCAGGTCCTTGTACTCGGGCGGCGTGTGCGCCCACAGGGCGGTGACGACGGCTCCGGGCAGGACGGCGTTGAACCGGATCTCCCCGCCGTACTCGACGGCGAGCTGTCGTACCAGGGCGCCGATCCCGCCCTTGGCCGCCGCGTACGCGGGGAAGCCGCGGAAGCCGAGGGTGGCGTGCACGGACGAGGTGACCACCACCGCCCCCCGGGCGGCTCTGAGCAGCGGCACCGTGGCCCGGACGCCGTAGAACACCGAGTCGAGGGAGAGCCGCAGCTGGTCGTGCCAGGCGGCGTCGTCCAGCTCGTGGGCCGGGCCGGGCAGGTTCCGGCCGGCGTTGAGGTGCAGGACGTCGAGGCGTCCGGTCCAGGACGTCACCTCCTCGACGGCCGCGGTCCACTCCTCGGGCGAGGTGGCGTCGAGCCGGCGGGCCCGGGCGTGTCCGTTCTCGGCGCGGATCTCCTCGGCCACCCGGTCGGCGCCCTCGGCGTCCACGTCGGTGACGAGGACGGACGCTCCCTCCGCGGCCAGGCGGTGGGCGGTGGCCTTCCCGATCCCGGAGGCGGCCGCGGTGAGCAGGGCGGTACGGCCCGCGAAGCGTGTCAGCCCGGGTGCTGTCATGGCGTTCCTCCGGGTCTCGCGGTGGAGCCGCGCAGGACCAGACGCGGCTCGGTGGGTACGAGGACGTCCCCCACGGGCGCCCCCTGGATGGCGGCCACCAGGGCGTCCACGGCCGCGGTGCCCAGTTCGTACAGGGGCATCGCCACGGTCGTCAGCGGCGGGGAGAGGTGGGCGGCGACGGGCAGGTCGTCGTTGCCGACGACGGAGATGTCCTCGGGGATGCGCAGGCCGAGTCCGCGGATCGCCGCCATCGCACCTATCGCCTGGGCCAGCGAGCTGGTGTAGAGGGCGGTGACCGGCGGGCGGGCGCTGCCGTCGGGGCGGAGCAGTTCCAGGGCCGCGGACCCGCCGCCGTCCTCGGTGAAGTCCCCGGACGCGACCGGGGAGGCACTGAGCCCCAGCGCGTCGGCGTGCCGCAGGAACGCGTGCTTGCGGGCGTCACTGGGGGTGATGCCGGGCGGGCCCGCGATATGGCCGATCGCCCGGTGACCGAGCCCGTGGAGGTGGTCGAGGGCGGTGACGCTGGAACGGGCCACGTCCATGGTGACGTTCCGCCCGGATCCCTCGACCGACCGGTTGAGGAAGACGTGCGGGATCGGGCTGCGGCTCAGGGCGTCCAGCAACGGGTGTCCGGGACGGGCCGAGGCGATGAGCAGACCGTCGACCCGGCCCTCCTGCACCAGGTCGTTGAAGGACTCGTCGGCCTCCTGCCCCTCGAAGTCCTCGGCGAGCAGGGAGAGATAGCCCAGTTCGCGCGCCCGTTGGTAGGCGCCGCGGGCGATGGTGACGTAGGTGGGGTTGGCGAGGGCCGGCACCAGCAGGGCGAAGGCGTGCGTGCTGGCACCCGCCAGGGCCCGCGCGCCGGAGTGGGGGCGGTAGCCGAGTGCGGTGGCGGCCTCGTGCACGCGCCGCCGGGTCTCCGGTCGGACGGACAGGTCCTCCCGGCCGTTGAGCACCTTGGACACGGTGGCCTTGGAGACCCCGGCCTCTCGGGCGACGTCCACCAGCCTGGCCCGCACGGGCTGTTCCGGCACCGGGGCCCCCTCTCTTCGCTGACCGGAGATGGCTTGTTCCCGGCCTCTTGACACTCTCTGGCGGTGCAACCTAACGTTCGCGAAAGTTTCAGTCAACCGGTTTCCTCAGGCGGAAATAAGCGACACGTCTGAGCAGAGCCCCAGAAATCGGTCAGCCCACCCGCGGAAAGTTTCAGCCAACGCTGACGGCGGGTGACGTGTGCACTGAAGCACTTTCACACGCCGACCGCGGACGCGACCACCGTCGCAACCGCGATCTCGTCATACGAGTGCCGACGTCCGCGTACGGAGACGGGTCCACAGGTCCCGGCCCGGACGACGCCTCCCGCCTGCCCTCCCCGCCGCACTCCCCGCTGTCCCGGCATGCCGGGACATCCGCCTGAAAGGCCGCGAACGTGCCTATATCGACCAACGGTTCCCTCGACAGACGTCAGTTCCTCAGGGCCTCCGCCGCCACCGCCGGTGCCGCGCTCGCCGCGACCTCCCTGTCCGGCTGCGCGAACTCCGTCGGCGACGACGACGGCGGCGCCGGGAGCGGCAGGACGACGCTCAACGTCATGACGGTGGAGAACGAGTGGGACAAGAAGACCATCAAGGTCGCGGAGGCGGCGTTGGGGATGCGCCTCAACGTCATCATCGCGGACCCCACCAAGCTCAACGCCATGCTGGCCGCCAAGAACCCGCCGGACGTGGTGCGCGGCTTCGGCGCGACGGAGACCGCGTACTTCGCCGCTCGCGGCCTGATGACCGACCTCGACCCGTACTTCGCCAAGAGCGACGCGCTCAAGGTCTCCGACCTCGACCCCGTCAACGACGTGTGGCGGTACGACGGCAAGAAGCAGGGCGCCGGCCCCCGCTACGGCATGGCCAAGGACTACTCCCAGGACCAGATGTTCTGGTACCGCACCGACCTGCTCGACGCCGCCAAGCTGGACCAGCCCAGCGCCACCGAGCCGCTGTCCGCCGACGAGTGGCTGGACATGGGCAAGGAACTGGTCAAGCGCCGGCTCGGCAAGGTCAAGGTGTACGGGCTGAACGCCACCGGCATGGGCGCCTTCTCCCAGCTCATGGGCATGACGGCCTCGGCCGGCGGAAGCCTGTTCAGCGAGGACCTGGCCACCGTGGACTTCTCCTCGCCCGAGGCGCTCAAGGCGCTGAACTGGTTCCTCGAGTACTCGCGCGCCGACATAGGCCCGAACCCCGCCAACCCGAACCCGGACGGCTGGGACGGCCCGACCTACCAGGCCAAGCGGATGGCGATGAGCTGCAACGGCTACTGGTTCGGTGGACTGATCGGCTCCGACCCCAAGCTGGCCGACATCACCCGGTTCGCGCCCGCCCCGCAGCTCGGCGGCAACCGCGTCAGCCCCTGCTTCGGCGCCACGGGCTTCTGGATGCCCAGGGACGCCAAGAACAAGGACGCCGCCTGGAAGTTCTTCGAGTGGTACTTCGCCGGCAAGCCCGCCCAGGAGCGTGCGGCCAGCGGCTGGGGCATCCCCTCCCTGAAGTCGCTGCACGCGCAGATGCCGCAGGGCAGCGCGTTCCAGAAGCAGGCCTTCGAGGTCCAGCAGCAGGAGCTGTCGCACCTGTCCGTGCTGAGCTTCACCCCGTACGCCCAGCAGGCCGCGCTGGACGGCGTCCTCAGCAAGGTGCTGCCCGGCGCGATCAAGTCCAAGACGGCCACCGGCAAGGTCGCCGACGAGCTGAACTCCCGGATGAACGAGGCGCTCGCCCAGGGCAAGGAGCTGGTGGGGTGACCACCGATCAGCTCGCCGGACCGGCAGGCGTGCCGGGTGCGTCGTCCCCCACGGGGGAGACGGCCACCCGGCACGCCCGCCGGCCGGGCTCGCGCGCGGCACGCAAGCCCCACTCGCTGCAGTCGCGCCGGGCCTTCGCCTTCTACGTCTTCGTCGGCCCCTGGGTGCTGGGCTTCCTCACCCTGACGGCATTCCCGCTGGGCTACGCCCTGTGGCTCAGCTTCACCAACGCGGACGGGCTGTCCGCCAACTCGCGCTTCGTGGGCATGGACAACTACAAGGAGGTCTTCACCGACCCGGAGACGATGGCCTCCCTGGCCCGCACCGGAGTGTTCACCGCCATCACGGTGCCGCTCACGATCGCGGCCGGGCTGCTGCTGGCGGTGCTGGTGAACCAGCCGATACGGTCCCGCGGACTCTTCCGTACGCTGCTGTACCTGCCCGCCGTGGTGCCGCCGGTCGGCGCCGCCCTCACCTTCAAGCTGATCTTCGACCGCGACTCCGGAGCGGCCAACGGCATCCTGGACGGCTTCGACGTCAACGGCGTGTCCTGGCTGGTGGATCCCTACGCCCGCTGGGTCCTGATCGCGCTGACGATGTGGGGCGTGGGCAACGTCATGATCATCTCGCTGGCGGGGCTGCAGGACATCCCCAAGGAGCTGAACGAGGCGGCGCGGGTGGACGGGGCCAGTGCCTGGCAGTCCTTCAGCCGGATCACCCTGCCGCTGCTCTCCCCGGTGATCTTCTTCCAGGTGATCACCGGCATCATCGCCGCCGTGCAGAGCTTCCTGCCGCTGCTGATCTCCCTCGATCCGTCCCCGAGGGGCGTCTCGGCCGTGCCCGAGAGCAACTACCTGTACATGATCGACGTGTTCTCCCAGTACTTCGCCAACGGCCGCTACGGATACGCCTCGGCCATGCTCTGGGTGCTCTTCGCGATCATCGTCTTCATCACCTTCCTCGTCTTCAAGCTCAGCAAGGGCGCGGTCTTCTACTCCGTGGAACCGGAAGCGATCAAGAAGGCCAAGCCCCGCACGATCGGAGGCAAGTGATGGTGTTCCGCCGGCGCAGCGCCGTCTACATGCTCCTGGTGGGGTTCCTCGTCCTCTTCCTCAGCCCGTTCGGCTGGCTGCTGATCACCGCGTTCAAGGACCCCTCCGAACTGCGCGCCATCCCCATCCACTGGTGGCCGCACCACCCCAACCTGGGCAACTTCAAAGAGGCCCTGACCCACTTCGACTACCTCGGCTACGCCCAGAACTCGATGACGATCTCCGTCATCTACGCGGTGCTGGTGACCCTCGCCTCGGCCTGGGCCGGGTACGGCTTCGCCCGGCTGAACGCCCCCGGCAAGCGGGCCATCTTCGCCGTACTGCTGTCGACGATGATGCTGCCGCAGGTCATCACGCTCATCCCGACTTATCTGCTGTTCGCCAAGGTCCACCTGACCAACACCTACATGCCCTGGGTGCTGTGGGGACTGTGCGGCGCCCCGTACCTCATCTTCCTGTTCCGGCAGTTCTTCTCCAACATGCCGAAGGAGCTGGAGGAAGCGGCGATCGTCGACGGCTGCGGGCAGATCCGCATCTTCTGGCGGATCTTCCTGCCGCAGTCCTGGCCGGTCATCGCCACCAGCCTGATCCTCTCCTTCAGCTGGACGTGGGGGGACTGGATCGCGCCCGCCCTGCTCCTGGACGACAGCCGCACCACGCTCGCCGTCAAGCTCGCCCGCGGCTATGTCAACGACCACGGCGCACAGCTCGGCAACCTCGTCGCGGCAGGTGCGGTGATGTACGTCGTCCCCGTACTGGCGCTCTTCCTGATCCTGCAGCGCGGCTTCGTCTCCGGCGTCGCCACGTCCGGACTCAAGTAAGGAAACCCTCTCGATGACCGACACCCAGGTCCGCTCCAAGTCCCCGGCGGGGGTGGGGTCATGACGGAACGTCCCGCCCTCACCCCGCAGCTCGGCCGGACCCGGGTCATGGCCATCCTCAGGTCGGCCGACGCTTCGGGCCTGCCCGCCGTGGCCCGGGCACTCGCGGCCGGCGGCATCACCTGCCTGGAGGTCACGCTCACCACGTCAGGGGCCCTCGATGCCCTGGCCCGTATCCGGGACGAGCTCGGACCTGACGTTGCGGTCGGTGCCGGCACCGTGATCACCGAGGCGCAGGCACGGGACGCCCGGGCGGCCGGAGCCGCGTTCCTGGTCGCCCCCGTGGTGGACGTCCAGGTCATCCGGACCGCGGCGGATTCGGGCACCCCCTGCTATCCGGGCGCCTGGACGCCGACCGAGGTGTCCACCGCCTGGCGGGCGGGCGCCGCCGCCGTCAAGCTGTTCCCGGCGAGCACCGGCGGCCCCGCACACCTGCGCCAACTGCGGGCGCCCCTGCCGGACATCCCCCTCCTCGCCGTCGGCGGGGTCGACCTCACGCAGGCACGGGACTACCTCGACGCCGGAGCCCGCGCCGTCGGCATCGGCTCCCCGCTGCTGCGCGGAGCGGACCGGAACCCGACCGCGGAAACCCTGACGACCCTCACGGAAAGGACGCGCGTGCTGCTGGAAACCGTCGGCGCCGCCGAACGGGCCGAGGAGGCCGCCTCGTGAACGGCCCCGCGAAGCATGCACCCCCCTACCTGGTGACGGTGGGCGAGGTCCTCGGCGTCATGGCGGCAGTCGAGCCCGGTCCGCTCGGACTCGGCGCCGCGCTGCGCCTCGGGCTCGCCGGAGCGGAGTCCAACGTCGCCATCGGCGTCAGCCGGCTCGGCGGGTCGGCCACCTGGATCGGCCGCATCAGCGAAGACAGCCTCGGCGAGATGATCCTGCGCGAACTGCGCGCCGAAGGCGTCACGACCGTCGCGGTACGGGACCCCGCGCCCACCTCTCTGCTGCTGAAGGAACGACGTACCGCCACGCACAGCCGGGTGCGGTACCACCGCACCCACACCGCCGGGTCCCGGCTGTCCCCGCAGGACATACCCGAGGACGTGGTCGCCGGCGCGGCGGTCGTGCACATCACCGGGGTCACACCCGCGCTGGGGGAGGGCCCCGCCGCGGCCGTCCGCCGGGTCGTGGACATCGCCGTCGAGGCCGGCGTACCCGTCTCCATGGACATCAACTTCCGTTCCCTGCTGTGGAGCGAGGCCGAGGCCCGGCGCGCCCTCCTGCCGCTGCTGCGCGGCAGCGACCTGGTGTTCGCGGGACCGCACGAGGCCCGGCTGGTGGTCCCCGACGCCGACACCCCGGAGGAACTCGCCCAGGGCATCTGCGATCTGGGACCCGGCGGTGCCGTGATCAAGATGGGTGCCGAGGGGGCCTTCGCGCTCCTCGACGGGAAGCCGTACCGGCAGCTCGCCGTGCCCGTCCGCGTACAGGACTCGGTGGGAGCGGGAGACGCGTTCGCCGCCGGGTACTTGGCCGACCTGCTCGCGGGCGAACCGCCCGAGCGGCGGCTGCGGACGGCGGCCCTCGTCGGCGCCTTCGCGGTGAGCACCACCGGCGACTGGGAGGGCCTGCCCCGGCGTGCCGAGCTGGCCCTGCTGGACCATCACGACGACATCGTTCGCTGACCCGCTGACCCGCTGACCCGCTGACCCGCTGACCCGCTGACCCGCTGGTCGGCTGGCCCGTCGGCCTGCTGGTCGGCTGACCCGTTGACCCGTTGACCCGTTGACCCGTTGACCCGTCGGCCCGCTGGTCGGCTGGTCCGCCGTCCGCCGTCAGTCGGCCCGCCCCCGCGGCGGCCCGTCGGCCCTGACCCGCCGAAAGCGTTCAACTGCCCATCCGCCACAAGGACTTCCCATGTCAACCAGCTCATCCGCCGAACCGACCCTCGTCCTCACCGGCTCCTACACGCCGGACACCGGTGGAGACGGTGCCGGACTCGTCGCCCTGCGCTTCGACCCGGCGGCCGGTGCCCTGACGGTCGACGCCGGGATAGGGCCCGTCCCCGTCACCGGTGCCTCCTTCCTGACCGCGCATCCCTCGCTGGACGTCGTCTACAGCACCAACGAGACCGAGTCCGGAGCCGTCAGTGCCTTCGCCCGGCGCGGCGGCGACGCCCTCACGCCGCTTGGAGGCCCGGTCCCGAGCGGCGGTGCCAACCCCTGCCACCTCACCGTCCACCCCGGCGGGGGCTGGCTGCTGACAGCGCATTACGGCACCGACACCCTGCGCGGCAGCGTCGCCGTTCACCGGCTCGGCCCGGACGGCGGCATCCGGGAGCTGACCGACGTCGTGGTGCACGAGGGGTCGGGCCCGGTCTCGGGACGGCAGGACGGCAGCCATGCGCATCAGGTCCTCGTCGACCCGGCGGGCCGCTACGTCCTCGTCACCGACCTGGGTGCGGACGCGGTGTTCACCTACCGTCTCGACACCGAGGCGGGAGTTCTGGAGCGCGTCGCCACGAACCCGCTGCGTGCCGGATCAGGCCCCCGGCATCTCGCGTTCGCGCCCGGCGGAGAGCTGGTGTTCAGCGCGGACGAGCTGTCGTCGACCCTCACCTGCCATCACTACGACGCCGACAACGGCACCCTGAGGGCTGTCTCCACCGTTGCGGCCACGACGGCCCGTGACCTCACCAACCAGCCGGCCGGAATCGTCGCCTCGCCCTGCGGGCGCTACGTCTGGCTGACCAACCGCGGCGCGGACACGGTGGCCGCGTTCCGTATCAGCGGTACCGACCTCGAGCCGATCGGCGAGGTGCCCAGCGGCGGTGCCTGGCCCCGCGGCCTGATCCTGACCGACGGCCATCTGCTCGTGGCCAACCAGCACAGCGGCACCCTGACGGCGCTGCGTGTCCTGGACGCGGGCGCCCTCGACCGCCCCGGACCGGTGGCACAGCTTCCCTCGGTCGTCTGCGCGCTCGCCCTCTGATCCCCGCCCGGTGGGCGGCCTCCGCCCAGCCGGCCCCGCCCTCTCCCACACTCCGCCCAGCCCACCTCGTACGCCCTGAAAGGCAGCCCAGCAGACGACCTCGCCGACGTTGCCCTACACAGCGATCGAGTCGCATCTCCCAATTGGCGGTCGAGTCGTCGCGGGGCTCCGGGCGGCCAAGCCTTTCCAGCCATCTCACGGCGCAGTCATGACAGCCATACCCAGAGCCCCTGAGTCCCGCTGATCTTACGAATGACCAGTTCGAACCCACGATCAAGAAAGTAGGGCAGTCATGTCCCACCCCGGCACCACCCCCGCACGCTTCACCCTCGACGCGGCCTTCGGCGTCGGACCCGTCGCCCCGCGCCTGTACGGGTCGTTCGTCGAACACATGGGCCGCTGCGTCTACACCGGCCTCTACGAGCCCGGCCACCCGTCCGCCGACGCCGCCGGCCTGCGCCAGGACGTCCTTGAGCTGGTCCGGGAGCTGGGTGTCACCACCGTGCGCTACCCGGGCGGCAACTTCGTCTCCGGCTACCGCTGGGAGGACAGTGTCGGCCCGCGCGAGGAGAGACCGGTCCGGCTGGACCTGGCCTGGCGGTCCACCGAGACCAACGAGTTCGGCCTCGGCGAGTTCATGGACTTCTGCGCCAAGACCGACATGGAACCCATGATGGCCGTCAACCTCGGCACCCGCGGCGTGGCGGAGGCCGCGCAACTGCTGGAGTACTGCAACCACCCGTCCGGCACCGAGCTGTCCGACCGCCGTGTCGCCCACGGCGACAAGGAGCCGTACGGCATCAAGATGTGGTGCCTGGGCAACGAGATGGACGGCCCCTGGCAGATCGGCCACAAGACGGCCGAGGAGTACGGACGGCTCGCCGTCGAGACCGCCCGCGCCATGCGGATGATCGATCCCGGCCTGGAGCTGGTCGCCTGCGGCAGCTCGGGCTCCGGCATCGCCACCTTCGCCGCCTGGGAGGCGACCGTCCTGGAGGCCGCCTACGACGAGATCGACTACGTCTCGCTGCACGCCTACTACGAGGAGATCGACGGCGACCGCGACTCCTTCCTGGCCTCGGCCGTCGACATGGAGCACTTCATCGAGTCGGTCGTCGCCACCTGCGACCACGTCCGCGCACGCCTGAAGGCGAAGAAGCGGATCAACCTCTCCTTCGACGAGTGGAACGTCTGGTACATCCGCCGCAGCGAGGCCGCCACCCCGCCGGACTGGGACAAGGCCCCCCGGCTGCTGGAGGACAACTACTCGGTCACCGACGCCGTCGTCTTCGGCTCCATGCTCATCGCCCTGCTGCGGCACGCCGACCGGGTCACCTCCGCCTCGCTCGCCCAACTCGTCAACGTCATCGCGCCGATCATGACCGAGCCGGGCGGCCCCGCCTGGCGACAGACCACCTTCTTCCCCTTCGCCCAGGCCTCCCGGTACGGCCGCGGCCGGGTGCTGCGCGTCGAGGTGGACAGCCCCACGTACGCCACCGCCAGGTTCGGCGAGGTACCGCTGCTGCACGCCACCGCCGTGATCGACGACGAGACCGGTGACGTCACCGTCTTCGCCGTGAACCGCAGCCAGACCGACGCCCTGCCGCTGGAGATCGACCTGCGCGGGGTCGACGCCCACACCCTCGCGGAGCACCTGGTCCTGGCCGACGGAGACCCGGAGGCCACCAACACCGCGGACCGGCCCGACCGCGTCGTCCCGCACGCCGCGACCGGCACGAGCGTCACCGGGGGAGTCCTGCGCGCGGATCTCGAGCCCATGTCCTGGAACGTGGTCCGGCTGTCCCGTCCGCAGGACTGATACACGGTCAGTCCGGCGCTGTCGTATGCAGGGATGACACGCCGCCGGATGGGCTCATCCGGACCATCCGTGACCCTCTGGGCATATTGTCCAGAATATGAATAAATGCCATACTCTGCGCCTGGCGTGCTCCGTAGCAGTCGTCGGGGCGGTGCTCGGGGCCGCTCCGCCGGCTGCCGGTCACGTGACCCACGTCGTCCGCCCGGGCGAGTCCATCCAGAAAGCGGTGGACCTCGCCGAACCGGGCGACACCGTCCTCATCACTCCCGGCACGTACCGCGAGAGCGTCAAGGTGAGCACGTCCGGGCTGACCCTGCGCGGCGTGGGCCGCCACACGGTGATCCGACCGGCCACGAAGAAGGCCGCCAACAGCTGTGCCCAGGGCGGCAACGGCATCTGTGTGGTCGGCACGAAGGCCCGCCCTGTCGAGGATGTCACCGTCGCCTCCCTGACCGTGACCCGTTTCGCCGGGACCGGAGTCTTCGCCACGGCGACGGACAGGCTGACCGTGCGGAACGTGACGGCGGTGAAGAACGGCGTGTGGGGCATCGCCCAGGAGCAGTCGGTGCACGGGGTGTTCCGCGGGAACACCGCCCGGAACAACGGCGATGCGGGCCTGTTCCTCGCCAACACGATCAAGGAGGAGCGGGGCGCCGCGGACACCGGAGGAACGGTGGTCCAGGGCAACTGGCTGGAGGGCAACCGCATCGGCGTCACCGTCCGGCGCCTGCGCAATCTCGTCGTAGAGCACAACTACCTCACCGGCAACTGCGCGGGGGTGTTCGTCGTCGGTGACGAGAACAAGCCGAGGGCCGGGGACCTGGCCGTGAGCGACAACCGCATCGCGAGCAACAACAAGTCCTGCCCGAAGACCGCGCGGCTGCCCGCCCTGCAGGGCTCGGGCATCGTCCTGACCGGCGCCGAGGACACCCTGGTGGCACGGAACGTGATCACCGACAACGTCGGCACCTCCCCGCTCTCGGGCGGCATCGTCCTGTTCAAGAGCATGGTGGGCACCGCCAGCGAGCGGAACCGGATCAGCGACAACGAGTTGGCGGACAACCGGCCGGCCGACCTCGTCAACAAGGACACCGGCAAGGGCAACGTCTTCGAAGGCAACCGCTGCGAGGCGTCGAAGCCCAAGGGACTGTGCTGACAGACCGGTCGTGACCACCCGTGGACCCGAGAAGGCAACGAAGGAAGGAAGGCGGCACATGACGACCGCACAGACCGCCCCACCGCCGCCCATGCGGCTGAGGGAACTCGTGTTCGGGGCGGCGTGTGCCGCCGCCCTCCGCGCGGCCGCCCGGCTGGGGATCGCCGACGCGCTCGGCGACAGCCCCATGACCGTGGAGGACCTCGCGGCCGCGGTGAAGACCGAATCCCGGCCACTGCGACGGCTGTTGAGGGCCCTGTCCTGCTACGGCGTCTTCGCCGAGCAGCAGGACGGGACGTTCGCGCACACCGACATGTCCCGGCTGCTGCGCGAGGACGACCCGCACAGCCTGCGCGACATCACACTGTGGTGCACCGAGCCGTGGACCTGGGACGTGTGGCCGAAGCTGGACGAGGCGGTGCGCACCGGACGGAACGTCGTCCAGGACCTGTACGGCAAGGAGTTCTTCGCGTATCTCAATGAGGACGCTCCCGAGTCGGCCGCCGTCTTCAACCGCGCCATGACGACCTCCAGCGAGCAGTCCGCGCGGGACGTCGCGGCGTTCCTGGAACTGTCCGGCAACGCGTCGGTCGCCGACATCGGCGGCGGCCAGGGTCACGTGGTGGCCAGCCTGCTGGACAAGTACCCCTCGATGCACGGCACCCTGCTCGACCTGCCCCGCGTGGTCGAGAACGCCGTGCCACGGCTGCGCGCCGGAGGCGACCTCGCGGACCGCGTACGCATCGTCCCCGGCGACGTCCGCGTGGCCGTCCCGGTCGAGGCCGACGTCTACATCATCAAGAACATCCTCGAGTGGGACGACGAGAGCACCGCCCGGACCCTGCGCAACGTCATCGAGGCGGGCGGACCCGGGGCGCGGATCGTGGTAGTCGAGAACCTCGTCGACGACACGCCCTCCATGCGGTTCAGCACCGCCATGGACCTGCTGCTGCTCCTCAACGTGGGCGGGGCGAAGCACACCACCGAGAGCATGGCCGGCCGGCTCACCGACGCCGGCCTGGTCATCGAAGACGTCAGCCCGGTCAATCCCTACCTGCACGCGTTCGACTGCATCGTGCCCGGCTGATCACGCCGGAAGGCGTCCCACGACAGACCGGTCGCCGGGCCCGAGACACTCGCGGGCCCGGCGACCGGTGGCCGGGGGAGGGGAGGGTGGTTCAGCCGGTGGAGTCCCGCTCCCAGCGGTAGAAGCAGTGCGCCATCGCGTCCTTCGGCGAACGCCAGGTCGAGGGGTCGTACGCCGTGACGTACGCCGACAGCCGCTCGCTGATGTCGCGGAACTCGGGGTGCCCGGCCGCCTTGGCGATGGCAGGCCCGGGATCCCGCTCGGACTCGATGAGATGCAGGTACACGTCACCGAACTCGAAGAGACTGCGGCGGGAGACCCCCACGAGGTGCGGGAGCTCTCCCCGGTCCGACTCCTCGAACAGTTTGGCGATGTCCGGGGCCGACCCCGGAGCCATCCGGGCGACGATCAGGGCTTGGTGCATGATCCCGTCCTCCGTCCGGCTCAGTCGGTCAGCGTCGGCACGTGGCCGCGTTCGGCGGCGGCCTTCTCGACGCGGTCCCGGATCAGGGCCATCTGGGTCTTGGAGTTCCGGTTGATGTTGTCCGTCATCCAGTCGTCGTCGACCGGTGCGTCCGGCTTCATCGCGAAGTCCTGCGTCCACACCATCCGGGTGCCGCCCGGCACCTTCTCGTACTTCCACCGGATGTCCATGTGGGCGAAGGGCCCGGTCTCCACGCGGCGGGCCTTGACGCTGAGCGTGTCGCGGTCCGTCTCCCGTTCCGAGATCCAGCTCCACACGGTGCCGTTCTCGTCGGGGTGCATGGTCAGCCGGAAGGTGGTCCTGTTCCCCTCCCGGGACAGGATGTCGACGGACGCGTACTCGCTGAACAACTGCGTCCAGTTCTCGACATCGTTGGTCATGTCCCAGACCAGGTCCACCGGCGCGGCGATGGTGATCTCGTTCTGCGTGTGTCCGGCCATGTCACGCTCCTGCCGGGAGGGCGCCGTTGACGAGATCGAGGAACTGCCGGGGGGTCTTGCAGCGCTCCGCGTCGGGAGGCATCGGCGCGCCGTACCGGTTCTCCAGCTCGCCCACGATGCCGAGCAGGCCGAGCGAGTCGATGCCGAGGCCGTCGAAGCCGGAGTCGTACCGCTGCTCCAGTTCCTCCGGGGAGACAGTGACTCCGGCGGCCTTCTTCATCAGCTCGGCCAGTTCTTCCACGGTGATGCGGTCACTCATGCGATTCCTCTCCTTCGTTCCGCGGCGCCTCAGTACGAGGCGTCGGCGGCGCCGTGCCGCAGCACCAGCGCCGAGTTGGAGCCCATGAGGCCCCGGCTGAGGACCAGCGCCGTGCGCGGCTCGGCGGCACGGGCGCGGACGGTCACCAGATCGAGGTCATGGCAGACGTCGAAAACATTGGGGGTGGGCGGGATCAGACCGTGCTCCATCGCGAGCACCGCCGCCGCGGCGTCCAGCACGGGCGCCGCGCAGTAGCCGCGGCCGATACCGGTCTTCGGCGCGGTGACCGGCACCCGCCTGCCGTGCGCGCCGAGGGCGTCGGAGATCGCCAGCGCCTCGGCACGGTCCGCCTCCGGTACGCCGAGGGCGTCGGCGAAGACCACGTCGATCTCCTCCGGGGCACAGCCGGCCTCGTCCAGTGCCCCGCGGATGGCCTGGGCGAGCCCTTCCCGGGACTGCTCCCAGCACGAGGCGCCGGTGAACGTCGCCGCGTGCCCGGCGAGCGTGGCCCGCACGCGCGCGCCCCGCTCCCGGGCCGAGGTCTCGTCCTCCACGACGAGCATGGCGCCGCCCTCCGCGGGCACGAAACCGCAGGCTCCGTCGGTGAACGGGCGGTAGGCGCGCGCCGGGTCGTCGGCGGTGCTCAGCTCCGCGTAGCCGAGCTGGCACACCACCGAGTAGGGGGCGAGCGGTGCCTCGGTGGAGCCGGCCACGATCACGTCGGTGCCACGCCGTACGGCACGCGCCGCGTGCGCGAGGGCGTCCAGGCCGCCGGCCTCGTCGGCCGCGACGACCGAGCAGGGCCCCTTGAAACCGCGGCGGATGGAGACCTGGCCGGTGCTGGCGGCGTAGAACCAGGCGATCGACTGGTACGGGCCGACGAAGCGACTGCCCTTGCCCCACAGCTGCTGCAGCTCCCGCTGTCCGAACTCGCCGCCGCCGGAACCGGCCGCGGTGACCACACCCACGGAGAACGGCACTTCACGGGTGTCGGCCTGGCCGAGGCGGGCGTCGTCCAGCGCGAGGTCGGCCGCGGCCATCGCGAAGTGCGTGAACCGGTCGGTCTGGACGAGACAGCGTTCCTCGACCGCTGCCGACGGCTCGAAGTCCCGGACTTCGCCGGCCACCCGCAGCGGCAGGTGCTCACAGCCCTCGCGGGTGACCCGGTCGAGGACGCTGATGCCTTCCTGGGTGGACTTCCAGAAGGACTCGGTGCTGGTTCCGTTGGGCGCGACCACACCGATTCCGGTGACGGCGGCGCGCCGTGGACGCGGTTCGCTCATCGTGTCCTCTCCCTCGGCCGGGTCAGGACCACCGCGGACTGGAAGCCGCCGAACCCGCTGCCCACGGAGAGCACGCTGTTCAGCTTCCGTTCGCGGGCGACGCGTGGGACGTAGTCCAGGTCGCACTCGGGGTCCGGCGTCTCGTAGTTCGCGGTGGGCGGTACCACCTGGTGGGCAAGGGCCAGTACGCAGGCGACCACCTCGATCGCCCCGATCGCGCCCAGGGAGTGGCCCACCATGGACTTGATGGAGCTCATGGGCGTGTCGTAGGCGTGCGGTCCCAGGGCCCGCTTCACCGCGGCGGTCTCGTGGCGGTCGTTCTGCTGGGTGCCCGACCCGTGCGCGTTGACGTAGTCGATCGCCGTGCCGTCGAGCCGGGCGTGGTCGAGGGCGTCCTCGATGGCCCGGGCCATCTCCAGGCCCTCGCTGGTCAGGCCGGTCATGTGGTAGGCGTTGCCGAAGGTCGCGTAGCCGCTCAGCTCGCAGTACACCCGCGCGCCGCGGGCCCTGGCGTGTTCGAGCTCCTCCAGGACCAGTACGGCGCCGCCCTCGCCCATGACGAACCCGTTGCGGTCGGCGTCGAAGGGACGCGAGGCGTGAGCGGGGTCGTCGTTGTTCGGGGACGTGGCCTTGATCGCGTCGAAGCACGCCATGGTGATCGGGGAGATCGGCGAGTCCGAGGCGCCGGCGATGCACACGTCGGCCCTGCCCTCCTCGATCGTGTGGAAGGCGTACCCGACCGCGTCGAGCCCCGAGGTGCAGCCCGTGGAGACGGTCTGCACCGGCCCGCGGGCCCCCACTTGCTCCGCCACCGTCGAGGCGAGCGTGCTGGGTGAGAACGCGCGGTGCAGGTGGGGGCCCGCCTCCCGGTGGTCCACGTCCCAGCGCTGCCCGCCGTGGCTGACCAGGACGTAGTCGTGCTCCAGCCTGGTGGTGCCGCCGACCGCGGTGCCCAGGGAGACCCCGACCCGCCAGGGATCCTCCCGTTCGAGGTCGATGCCGGAGTCCCGTACCGCTTCCTCGCCGGCGACCAGGGCGAACTGGATGTACCGGTCGCATCGTGCGACCTGTTCCGGGTCCAGCCCGTGGGCCGCAGGGTCGAAGTCGCACTCGGCGGCGATCCGCGACCGCAGGCCGGACGGATCGAAGAAGGTGATGCCCCGCGTCGCGGTGCGCCCGCCCGCCAGCAGATCCCAGAACGCCGGTACGCCGATGCCACCCGGAGCGACGATGCCTATGCCGGTGACCGCCACGCGCCTGTTCATGAGCGGACCTGACGTCGCTCGGCCACCCGGCCCGAATCCGCGTGGACCCCGTCACCCACGACCGGGACGCTGTCGCTCTCCTCGGTGTCGACGTGGCCCTGCGGCGGGGTCGGGGCCAGTGGACCGAGGTGGAAGACCATGCGGGCCTCCACGTTGCCGACGTTGCGGAACCGGTGCCGCACATGGGCGGGGATCATGAGCCCCTGCTCGGGCTGCAGCGGGTGGGGGTCGCCGTCGAGGTCCACCTCCAGCTGTCCGCACAGGACGTAGATGAACTCCTCGGAGTACGGGTGGTAGTGCTCGGCGATGCGGTCGCCGGGCTGCACGATGGCCACGCCCATGAAACCGCTGGTGGACCCGACCGTGGTCGGAGTGAGCAGGGCGCGCAGATCGCCGCCGCGCCGGGTGTTGGGCTCGATCTCGCTGAGATCCACGATTCTGGGACGGGGTTTGATCACGACGTTGCTCCGATCGTGTGCTGGGTCGACGTGCGGGCCGTGGCCGCCGCGACCCGCTGTGGGAGGAATCAGGCGTCCGGCGAGCGGCGGTCGGTGACGAGTTCCATACGGGTGAGCTCGAGGAAGCGCGTGAGATCGCCGTCCGTCGGCGCGCCACCGCCGGCACAGACGTCGCCGTCCAGGAACTTCGCCAACTCGGCCCCCTTGCCCGGGTCCCGGAGGCCGAGGGACAGGGCGGGATCGCCGGCGTCGAGGCCGCTCCGTACGTCGATGAGCCGCACCACGACGTCGTCGCGCTGGAAGATCGTGCTGCGCTGGACCGGGCTGCGCGGATCGTCCGCCGCCGCCTCGTCCTGCTGAGCGAGCAGCTGGGCCAGCGGCAGGCCGCAGCCGGGCCGGACCGGGTAGCACAACGCGATCCGCTGCCCCGCCGGGTCGTCCTGATCGGCCGTCACATGGTGTACGGCGGGCAGCGCGGCCCGGGTGAAGAAGAGCCGTGCGGACTCGGGGTCGTTGAGGTCCCGGTCCTGCTCCAGATACGGGTTGATGGCCTCCTCGACGGCCCGCACCTCGGGCTGCCGGGCGACGTGACGCAGCGCCGCGAGCAGGTCGCCCCGCACCTCGATGGCCCGCACCACCCGGTTGCCGTGCATGAACAGGGAGGTGCGGCACAGTCGGGTGGTGTCGTCGACCCGCGGCTCGGGCGAGGCGTAGTCGGCGAGGATCTTGGCGACGGTCGCCTCACTGCCCGGCTTGACCGTGAAGGTGAGCGCGTGGCGGATGACGCCGTCACCGATCCGGGGTGCCGCCTGCAGACCGCGGGTTCCGGCCTCGGCGTCCGCCGCCGGGCCGCCCGTCTCGCGGACGACGTGGAAGCGCAGCGACCTGGTGTCCCGGACACAGCTGTGCAGCGGCTCCACCATCCGCACGTGCGCTTCGCTGTTCACCCAGGTGAGGAAGGGCGGAGCGCTCTCCCACTCACTGGTGATGAGCCACTGGGAAGGATTCTCGATCGACTGGCACAGCTGATCGCTGACATGCCCGGGGACGGACGCGACCTGGTTGCAGAGTTGCTCGTACGCCTCCAGGAACTGCTGCTGGGCTCCGTCGTAGACGTCCACCAGCAGGACGACCCGGAGCCTGGAGCCGTCGAACACTGACTGGGAGACACGCGGCGACACTTTCTGAGTCAGCGGCTGGGAGGCAGGTGCAGACGTGGTGGTCATCCTGGGGCACATCTCCTTCGAGGAAAGGGGGAGCGGCGACCTTCGACCGCGGCGCTCCCATGGGGGCGTGAGTCGATCCTGATCAGGTCCTCTCCGGCGCGCGATTCGTATGGACTACGTGGGTGACTGACCGCGGGGCGGAACGAGGTCACCTGAGGTGGGCGAAGACCACCAGGTTCTCCGTGTAGTCCTTGACCGAGCGGTCGTAGTCGCCCGCGCAGGTGATGAGCCTGACCTGGGCGTCGGGCGTGTCGCCGTACACGCGCCGGCTGGGGAAGCGGTCCTTGTCGAACGTCTCCACGCTGTCGACGACGAAGGTCGCCGTGCGCCGGTCGGCCCGCAGGACCCGGAAGGTGTCGCCCTTCTTCAGCTCACCGAGCCCGGCGAAGACGGCGGCAGAGGTCGCCGTGTCGACGTGACCGGCGATGATCGCGGTGCCCGTCTCGCCGGGGGAGACGCCCTTCGCGTGCCAGCCGACGAGGTTGATGTCGTCGGCGGGCGGGGCTTCGAGCTGCCCCGTGGGGCCGATGGCGAGGTCCGTGAAGGGGGCGTCCACGTAGATCTTCGGGATGAGGAGGCGCACGGGCCTCGATCGCGGCAGGTGTTTTCCCGCCGCGGAGCCGGCAGGCGAGGCCGGCGCTGCGGTTTGCGGGGCTTGCGGGGCCCGCTGGGCCTGTGGGACTTGCTGAGCCTGCGGCGGGAGGGACGCGCCGGTCGACGTGTCCCGGCCGCCGATCAGGCTTACCGCCACGACCAGGAGAGCCGTGGCGCACACCACCATCAGGCTCCCGCGAGAACCCTGGCCGGTGGGCCGCGGCTCGTCGTCGGTGGGGGAGGAAGGAGGGACTGCCATCGGAGACCACCTCTGTGGGGCACGGGTGCTGGGCGGGCCGGGAACCGGCCGGGGCGGCCGCCACACGATGCACCGGTGGCGGCCGCGGTCGCTATCGCGTCCGGCACGGATCAGGCCAGGCTGGGGGACTTCTTGCGGCGTACGGCGTACAGACCGGTTCCGGCGACGGCCAGTACCGCCAGACCGCCCGCGGTCACGGCAGGCGCCGCCAGCGCGCCGCCTCCGGTGTGCACCCCGCCGCTGGGCTTGTGGTGACCGCCGCTCCAGGAGTCCCCGCTGTCCTTGCTCCAGGAGTCCTTGCTCTCCTTGCTCCAGGAGTCGTCCTTGCCGTGCCCGCTGTCGTGGGAGGAGCCCGAGTCGTCCGCCTTCATCGCGGTCAGCGCACCGCCGCCGGTGTGCATGCCGCCGCGCGGTGCGTCGTGGCTGCCGCCCTTGTCGTGTTCCTTGCTGTAGGAGGATCCGTCGTGGTCCCAGTCACCCGCGGCTGCGTAGGCGCCGGGTGCGGTGACGCCGAGGACGGCCGAGGCCGCCGCGGTGGCCAGGAGGATGCGAGCAGAACGCATGCGAGAGTCCTTTCGCCACGACCGGGCAGCTGGTGCTTCGTCAGCTGTGGTGACCCGGCCCTGACGTGATCCACCGTCAGTCAGAGATCCGCATCCCACCACTCCAGCCACTCAGCCGGGTGATCGACTCGAGTGAGCGGTGCCGCGGTCCCTGGGGGTCCGGCACACGAAGTGGTCGGCCGACAGCAAGGCTGTCGGCCGAGGTCACGCGCATCGCGAGGCGTGGCTGGTCAGGCCAGTGCCAGTGTCGTCGTCACGACATGACGCAGTGTCGATTCGGCGTCCGGGTCCGGACCTTGGGCTCGCCACGCCACGAACCCGTCGGGCCGGACGAGTACGGCGCCTCCCCGTGTCGTGCCGTGGTGTCCGAGCCAGTCCGTACCGTCCTCGGGCGTCAGCTCGGCGTGGGGCCCGGCCCCCACCCGGTAGGAGACCAGCGGGAGGGACATCCGTTCCGCGAGGCGGGTGGCGGACTCGTGCCATCCGCTCGGCTCGTCGCCGTCGCTCAGCAGGACCAGGGACCGTTCGTACAGGTCCAGGGTGGAGATGCGCTCGCCCTGGTGCCGTACCCACAGGTGGGGTGCCCTGCTGCCGGGCTCCCCGCTCAGGTCGAGTCTCTCCGGGACCACCGCGGTCGTGGGATCGGTGCCGACGACGGCGCCGGTCGGGTAGCGGTAGCCGAGGGCCACGTTGAGGATGCCGCGCTGAGGCGCGCCGCCGGGGCCGGGCGGCGGAGTGAATCCGGGGTGGCTGTGCTCGGCGGACCGGGCGGCCGCGCGGGCGCTGGTCGCCTCCGCCACCGGGCGTCGTTCGGCGTCGTAGGTGTCGAGCAGCCCGTCCCCTGCCCAGCCGTCGAGCACCGCGGCCAGCTTCCAGGCCAGGTTGTGCGCGTCCTGGATACCGGTGTTGGAGCCGAAGGCCCCGGTGGGTGACATCTCGTGGGCCGAGTCGCCGGCCAGGAAGACCCGCCCCGCCCGATAGGTCCGTGCGACGCGCTGGGCGGCGTGCCAGGGAGCCTTGCCGGTGATCTGCACGTCGAGGTCCGCGACCCCGATCGCCCGGCGGATGTGGTCGACACACCGCTCGTCGGTGAACTCCTCCATCGTTTCGCCGCGTTCGGGGTGCCAGGGGGCGTGGAAGACCCAGTTCTCGCGGTTGTCCACCGGCAGCAGCGCACCGTCGGCGTCCGGATCGGTCAGGTAGCAGACGATGAAGCGACGATCGCCCACCACCTCGGCCAGGTGACGGGAGCGGAAGGTGACGCTGATGTTGTGGAACAGGTCGCCCGGACCGCTCTGACCGATGCCGAGCTGTTCCCGCACGGGGCTGCGCGGACCGTCGGCGGCGACCAGGTAGTCGGCGCGGATGGTGGTGTGCTCGCCCGTCTCCCGGCTCTTGACGACCGCGGTGACACCGGTGCCGTCGCTGTCGAACGAGAGCAGTTCGGTGGAGAACCGCAGGTCGCCGCCGAGCCCGGCGGCGTGGTCGAGCAGGACCGGCTCCAGGTCGTTCTGGCTGCACAGACACCACGAGCTCGGGCTGAACCGGGCCAGCCCGCCGCCCGGATCGATGTCCCGGAACAGCCACTCGCCCTCGTCGCCGACCAGCGTGGGCGTCTGCAGGATGCCGTGGTTGTCCGCCAGCGTGGCCGCGGCCTCATGGATCGCCGGCTCCACGCCCGCCACCCGGAACAGCTCCATCGTGCGTACGTTGTTGCCGCGGCCCCGGGGGTGGATGGAGGTGCCCGCGTGGCGCTCCACCAACGTGTGCCGCACCCCCAGCCGGCCCAGGAACAGCGAGGTCGACAGTCCCACCAGGGAACCGCCGACGATCAGGACCGGGACCTTGTGGATCGTGTCGCCTGCCTGTCCGGCTCTTTCCTTCATCACTCGCCTCCAGCACGTCTTGTCCGCCGACTCGGCCGGTACGGACGGGACCTTCATGCATGCCCCGCACGGCGGGCGGCGGCTCAGGCTTCACCCGCTTCACCCGCCCGATTCGGCCGCCTCGAGGTCCGGCACGGGCGGCCTCAGGGCGGCTGTGCCCTCCATTCGGCCCGGCCCGCGTGCCGACCGAGGCGGGTCAGGGGATCCTGGAGTCCCAGGCCGTGGTGTGGACCGCCGAGTCCGGCGGGCAGGGGCTGTCGAAGGCGAAGCGTCGGCGCCTGCGCACCACGGCCGGTGATCGGGGAGCGGTCCGCTGGACGGGTGGATCCCCGCAGCAGGACGCTCACTCCACACCGCAGAGCCGCCGACGCGCGATTGTCGGTACCCGCTGTCACGCTGATGGCACACAGGATCTGCGAAAGGGAATCGCCGTGATCACCACTGACCTCACCCCCGGCTCCCCCTGTTGGCTCGACCTCGGTGCCCCCGACGTCCGCGCCGCCGCGGCCTTCTACGGCGCGGTGCTCGGCTGGGAGTACCAGT
The DNA here is from genome assembly GCF_042714835.1 of Streptomyces sp. NPDC058678. NCBI lineage: Bacteria > Bacillati > Actinomycetota > Actinomycetes > Kitasatosporales > Streptomycetaceae > Streptomyces > Streptomyces sp. NPDC058678. Next base: position 51,925 of record NZ_JBHXSG010000027.1, read on the forward strand.
CCATGGGCGAGTCGGAGGACATGGAAGGCGGGATGTTCCAGAAGGACGGCAAGACCGTCGCCGGGCTCGGCAAGCTCACCGAGGAGGGCGCGCGCTCGGCCTGGATGGTCTACTACACCGTCACCGACGCGGACGCCACGACCCAGGCCGTGGAGCGCGCGGGCGGCACGGTGCGGGTGGCGCCGCGGGATCTCGACGAGTGGGGCCGGATGGCGCAGTACAGCGACCCGTCGGGGGCCCAGTTCGCCGTCTGGCAGCCGGGAAAGAACTCCGGCTTCGAGCTGGCGGACGAGCCGGGCTCGCTGTCCTGGACCGAGCTGCTCACGACAGACACCGCGGCCGCGAAGGAGTTCTACGGCGCCGTCTTCGGCTGGCGGTTCAGTGAGATGGAGCTGCCGGGCGGCGCGGGCGCGTACTCCCTCATCACTCCCGCCGATCTTCCCGAGGAGCGCATGCAGGGTGGGCTCATGCAGCTCCGCGAACAGGACCTCACCCTGACGAACGGGCGGCCGTACTGGCACCCGGTCTTCGCCGTCGCCGACTGCGACGCCGCCGTCGCCAAGGTGACCGAGAACGGCGGCAGTGTGCAGATGGGCCCGGAGGACGTGGAGGGCGTCGGCCGGCTGGCCGTCTGCCTCGACCCGTCGGACGCGGACTTCGTGGTGCTCACGGCGGCCCGCGGCTGATCCTCGCAAGGCCGGTCCGGCGGCCGGTTCTCCCGCCGAACCGTGCGCTGTGCGCCGTGGGCCTCCGACGGGTCAGGGCGGTGAGGCGCGCGCGGAGGTCACCGGGGTCCGCGGGTTCTGTTCGGCACTCGGCGACGGCCCGGGGAAAGACCGTCGCCGAGCCCGGACGGTGTGCGCGCCCGCCGTCCCCGCAGGGCGACACACACCGGAGGCCACTTGGCACCATGGCCTCGTGCTGGGTGATGCGGGGGTGCCCACCGCTACGCCGGGACGGCGGCCTTCTCGGGCTTCGTCTCGGCGGGGATGCGGTGCAGCCCCTTGCGGTCGTACCACCTCAGCACGCCGAAGCCGAACAGCGCGGCCGCCACGAGGCCGGCGGCCATCATCACCCAGCCCCGGGCCAGGCCCGCGTCGGCCTGGGCGTCGTAGTAGAGGATCGAGCGGATGCCGCCGGTGATCTGTCGCAGGGGCTCGAACTCCGCGAGGAAGCGGTAGAAGCCGGGCAGCGCCTCGATGGGGGTGGTGGCGCCGGCTGTCGGCACCGCCATCGCGATGAAGACCAGCGTGACGACCAGCATGCCGGGCGTGCCGAACACGGCGAGGAGGGTGAGCGCACCGATTCCGGAGACCGCGATGGCGCACACCGAGTACAGCCACAGCAGGGGCAGGTGGGAGGCGTCCATGCCCATGATGCCGACCGCGCCGACCATGACCAGGGTGCCCATCAGCAGGGACAGTCCGGCCATGAGGGTGCTGCTGATGGCGAGGGTCTGCACCCGGGTCGCCCGGATCAGCGGGCGGTGCAGGCGCAGCGGGCCCATGTCGTTGTGGGTGTAGCCGAGGGCGTGGTCCACCTGGCCGCTGATGACGTTGGCGGAGAGCATGCCGCACACCACCAGGACAAGCGCGTAGTAGAACGCCGTCAGGCCCAGGCCGCTGTGTGAGTGGAGCGGATGGCCGTCCTCGACCGTGACGGCGGCCGGGTCGGCCAGCAGGACGCGTGCCGCGGCGGGCAGTTTCGCTTGTCCGGTGCTCTGTGCGGTCAGTTCCTTGCCCACCTGGAGCGAGGCGTTCGCGGCCGCCTGCGTCGTCGCCGTCCGGGCCAGGCTGGATCCCATGCTGCCGGCGGACTGGTTGGTCAGCACCGTCAGTGTCGGGCGGGCCGGGGTGTCGGTGGTCGCGGTGCCGGTCAGTGCGGTGGTGGCGGAGGTGAAGTCGGCGGGGACGACGAGCGCGCCGTACAGCTTGCCCTCGCCGAGCTCCTCCTTCATTCCCTTCTCGTCCATCACCTTCCAGTCGATCCTGTCCCCGCTCGCGGTGGACTTCTCGATCGACCCGGTGATCTGTGCCCCCAGGTTGACCTGCTTGCCGCCGACAGCGGCTCCCTTGTCTGCGTTGACCAGACCGACGGGCAGTTTCTCCATGTGATCGACCGGGTCGATGTTGGCGCCGACGTAGAACACGGTGAAGAGCAGCGCGAGTACGCCGGTGATGACGCCGTTGGCGATCCACAACGGTTTGGCGCGCAGTACGCGGAAGGGACGATTGCCACTCATGAATTGCTCCGGTCTTGACTACAAGGGCACAGCGGGAGGAGGCCGGACGGCGTCATCGCAGGCCGGCGACCCTCACAACGGTCAGTCCTCGGCGCGCGCACGGCGGTTGTCCGGTGGAAGCGTCGGCCACCGAGGAACAGCTTCCGCAGTACGAGTCCTGCGGTGCGAGCAGGCTCTGGTGGTCGCGCGCGGCAGTCATCCGATGCTCCTGGTGAATCTGGTGCTGGGACTCGCCTCCACGGCGAGAAAACCGATCAGTTCCACCACCGTAAACCGATCGGTTTCCGCGCGCAAGCCCAGGGGTGGCCGCCCCCGACCCGCGCCCTCGTCAACCGCTCCGCGCACCGCTGACACCGCGGCTGCCGCCGCCTCGTCGAGGTGCGGCCCGTGGCGGGTACGCACGCCGGCGGCACGGCGTCCGGCCCTGATCCCCGCTCGGGAAGCACCCGCCGGTATCCGGGGTGCGGGCCCCCGAAGGGCGCACCTCCCTCCCGGCCGTGAACGCCGGGGCCCTCGCGAGAGCCGCGCTGAACCGTACGTCCGGGCACGGAATGAGAATCCGCTGCGCGGTCACGTCGCAGACGCGGACCCCGCAGCCGGATCCTCGCTGTCTCGCCACCCCGTCACCAACGCCCGCAGAGCCCGCTCGTAGCAGTCGGCGACCGCGAGCCCCGGCGGCTCGTTCCCCGACAGCACCAGGGACACCAGGCCGTGGGCCGTTCCCCAGACCGACAGCGCGATGACCTCGGGGTCGGAGGCGGAACTGAACTGACCGGCCCGCTGCCCGCGGCTCACGGCGTCGACGAGGGGCCGGTACGTCTCGACGACCTCGCGGGGCCTGTCCGAATCGGACGGGCACTGGACGCTGCGGTCGGAGAAGAGGATCGCGTAGAGATGCGGGTTGGCGACGGCGTACTCGCGATAGGCGAGCCCGATGCGGATCACGTCGCCGGCCGGGTCGGCCGTCGGGCGGATGGTGGCCAGGCGCTCGACGAAGAGCCGTACGGCCTCCTGGTACAGGCTGCTGAGCAGACCGGCCTTGCTGCCGAACAGCGAGTAGACCGCCGTGGTCGAGGTTTTCACGTCCGCCGCGAGCTGTCGCAGGCTCAGCGCGGCCGTGCCGCGGTCGAAGACCGTGGCGGCCGCGCGGTGCAGGAGCCGGAGCCGGAGCGCTTCGTCATGTGTCTTGAGCCTGGCCATGGCACCACCATATTGCAACGCCGTTACGAATGAAGTGCCCGGGTCACATCGCTCTGCGGTCGGTTGATGCGGCCCCGCCTCGGCAATCCCGAGGGCCTTTCCCGAGTATGGCCAGGTCGGGGCATTGAGATCGATGTCCATTCCGGTCAGGCGGGGCGTGGACGGGCTTGCTGCGAGCAATAGAAACACTGTTATGGTTCCCCGCATGGACATCGAACGAACACCTGGCGAGCGTTTCGACGGCCTCTCCTGCCGGCCGTACGAGCCCCGGTACGCCACGGTCGGTGAGGGCTGACAGCCGGACTTCGCGACGGCCCGCCACGCCGGCGAGCAAGCGCGTCGGCCGGTAGATCTGCGGAAACCCATGGGCTGGGCGCTCGACAGCCCTCCACCTTCCGGCACTTGCCCCTCGCGGCCGGCGAGATCGCCCCTGCCCGGCCGTCAGCCGAACCGCTGACCAGCGCAGACGTGCTCCTTCGCGGCCGATGAGCCGAGGCACATCGACTTCCTGGGCAGCCACGCCCTGTCGAGCCGGCCCGGCTTCGGCTTCCCGCCCGTCCCTTCGAGCGCGGTGTCGCCCGGCGGCCGGTGGGCGACCTGAACGCACGCCGCATGCGGGGGTCGCCCCAGCGGTCGCCCCTCGGCCTCGTCGATGAGGCCGTACGGCCGGCCGGGTCCGCCGAACACCAGGCGCCTCAGCCCTTCACCACGAGCCGGTCACCCCGTCCTGCCCTGCACTCGTCAACAACCTAGGAGAAATCATGTTCGAGAGATTCGGGCGTCTGCTGCACCGGAGACGAAAGCCTCTACTGATACTGACCTTGCTGTTCGCCGTCCTGTCCGGGGCCTACGGTGTCGGCGTCTTCGGCTCCCTGACCCCGCTCGGGTTCGACGACCCCGGCTCCGACAGCCGGCACGCGGCCCAGCTCGCCGAGAAGGCGTTCCCGCAGCGGACGCCCGATGCCGTGATCGTCTACCGGGACGAGGACCGCACCGTCGACGACCCGTCGTTCCGGCAGGCGGTCGTCCGGCAGGTGGAGTCCCTGCCGAGGTCGGAGGTGACCGGATACTCGCACTTCTGGACGTCCAAGATGCCGGCGCAGGTCAGCCACGACCGGCACGCCACCTACGTCGCGTTGAACCTCCACGGCAGCAGCGAGAAGGCCAAGGAGGAGTCGTACAAAGCGATCAAGGACAAGCTCGCGGCACCCGGTCTGGAAACCCTGCAGGGCGGAACGGTGCCCACTGGTTTCCAGGCCGGTGAGAAGATCGAACACGACCTGAGAGCCGCGGAGATCTTCTCGGCCCCCGTGCTCTTCCTGTTCCTGCTGGTCGTGTTCGGCGGTCTGACCGCGGCCTTCCTCCCGCTGCTCGTCGGCGTGCTCTCCATCGTGGGCTCGATGGCCGTCCTGCGGGTCATCTCGAACATCACCGACGTGTCCGTGTTCGCCATGAGCCTGGTCACCATCCTCGGTCTCGCGGTCGCCATCGACTACGGCCTGCTGATCGTGAGCCGCTATCGCGAGGAGCTGGAGCGCGGCCACACCGGCGAAGAGGCGCTCGCGCGCACGATCGCGACGGCCGGGCGAACCGTGGTGGTCTCCGGCACCACGGTCGCGACCGCCCTGGCCGGCCTGACCCTCTTCCCGTCGACGTTCCTGAAGTCGATGTCGTACGGCGGTGTCGCCGCGGTCGTGCTGTCGGTGCTCTTCTCGCTGATCGCACTGCCCGCGACGCTCGCCGTCATGGGTCCCAAGGTCAACGCCTTCTCGCTGCTACGCCGCAAGGCCACGCGCCCGACGGCCACGGGCGAGGGTGCCTGGTACCGGTTCGCGCACGGCCTGATGCGGCGTCCCGTCCTCGTGGTGGTGGGCACGGTGGGGCTGCTGCTGGCGCTCGCCATGCCGTTCTCGAAGATAGAGTTCGGATCCATCAACGCGCAGCAACTGCCGAGCAGTTCCGAGGGCCGCCAGGTCTTCGACACCATGGAGCGCGACTTCGACAGCGACGCGGTGAAGTCCATCGACTCGCTGCTCGTGCTGAAGTCCGCCGCCACCTCGAAGGAGCAGGGCGCGGAGCTCCAGGCCTATGCCGAGCGGCTCGGTGCCACCGAGGGCGCCACGAGCGCCGGGATCACCGGCGCCGAGGGAACCACGGCCCGGGTGTCGGTCACCTTCGACGGCAATGCCGTCTCGACCCATGCGCGCGACCTCGTGAACCGCCTCAAGGACGTCCCCGAACCGCCGGGCGCCCGGGCGTACTTCGGCGGCGAGTCGGCGGTCTACGACGACACCCTGGACGCACTCGGCGAGACCCTGCCGTGGATGCTGCTCTACATCGCGGTGACGACGTACATCCTGCTGTTCCTCGCGTTCGGCTCGGTGCTGCTGCCGCTGAAGGCGATCGCGATGAACCTGCTGTCGCTGTCCGCGACCTTCGGCGTCCTGGTCTGGATCTTCCAGGACGGCCATCTGCACCACCTGCTCGGCTTCGATCCGACGGGCAACATCGAACCCAACATGCCGATCATGCTGTTCGCGCTGATCTTCGGACTCTCCATGGACTACGAGGTGTTCCTGGTGTCCCGGATGCGGGAGCAGTACGACCAGCTGAACGACAGCACGGCCGCCGTCGCGACCGGGCTGCAGTCCATCGGCCGCCTGGTCGTCAGCGCCGCGGTGCTGATGTGCGTGCCGCTCGCGGCGATCGGGATGAGCGGTGTGCTGACCATGAAGCTCTTCGGCGTCGGCATGGTGTTCGCGGTGCTGGTGGACGTGCTGGTGGTGCGCATCCTGCTGGGGTCGGCCGTCATGAAACTGCTCGGCAGGGCCGCTTGGTGGGCGCCGGGCCCACTGGCCCGCTTCTACACGCGGTACGGCATCAAGGAGACCGACGTTCCGGCCGACACCGACAAGCCGGTTCCCGTCGGGGCCTGAACCCGGCGCAGAGGGGCCGAAGCGCCTTCCCCCGGAGGCACTTCGGCCCCCTTCGCGGGTTCACCCCGCCGGACGCTCCCCCCGCCCGCACGCACGGCGATGATGGCGACGGTGGTTCGCGTCCTCCTGGGCCAGTCGCCGCAGAAGCCTGACGACCGGTTCGAAGAGCACGGTGAGGACCACCGCTCGCTCGGCGAGGGCGATGCGGTCCTCGATCCCGTCGAACTGCGCGAAGTCCAGGTCCGCGGTGGAGGTGGCGAGCCGTGCGTAGGGGATGAGGTCGTCGGCCGTGTAGTCGGTGCCGAGGCGGCTCAGCGCCGCGAGACTTTCGGCGAGTGCCGGGCGATGAGGCGACGCGTCGGAGATCTGCCAGCCCACGCTCTCGATGAGAGCCTCGACCCTCGCGGCGGCTCCGCCTCGTACCGATTCGTCGGCGGCGTTCTCCGGTCCGGCGCCGTCCTCGCCGACCTCGCCGTTCTTCCCGTTCGTCTCCGCGGACGGAACGGGCAGTGCGTGGTGGACGACACCGAGGGTCTCGAACGCGTCAAGCGGGCGGTCTACGGCTTCGAGCACTTCACGGGTGCGGGCGACGGACAGTCCGCCGAGCTGGATGAGGGAACGGATCAGGCGGAGCCGCTGGATGTGCTCCTCGTCGTACTCGACCGTGGTCGGGTTCAGGACGCGGCCCTCCGGGAGCAGCCCTTCCCGTCGGTAGTACTTGATGGTCGCCACCGGTACCCCGGACCGTCGGCTGAGCTCTGAAATCCTCATGCGCTCCCTCACGCTCAACTGTCACTCCAGTATCGCGTTACCGGGGGTTGCTCCCCGATCTCGATAGTGCCACTATCAGGTACCCGGTAGTAACACTATCGAGTGCCTCCTCGGTGTGCCCGCTTCTCCCGTGTGCGTGGACAACATGCTCCTGCGGAAGCCGCTCGTGTCGCCGCGGCCGCACCCGGCCGTAGTAGTTCGCCGCGGCCGCACCGGCCGTAGTCCTCCCCCCAACCCGGGCGCAGGCCAGTCAGTTCTGGATCCGGTCGCCTCGTACGCCTCGTACTCCTCGACAACGGAGAACCACACCATGTCCCAGCGCATCGGAAAGACCCACTGGAAGCGCTTCGCCGTCGGCGCCGTGCCGACCGTGGCCGCCACGGCCGCCGTCGCCGTCTCCATGGCCCAGGGCGCGCTGGCCGCTTCGTTCAGCATCTCCGGTTCCGACTTCAAGGTCTCGGCCGGCTCCCTGAGCGGCACCGGATTCGGCAACTACGCCACGGTGGACGTCGCCAAGAACGGCAAGCACGTGCCCGTCTCCGTCTCGTCCATCAAGAACGCGAAGATCATCGACATGTGCCAGTCCGTCCCGGTGGACATTCCCGTCCTCGGGACCTACACGATGACGCTCAAGGCCGGCGGATCGGGTACGCCGGTCAAGGCCAAGAACCTGTACATCGACATGACCGACCTCCAGGCCAAGACCGGCACCTTCAAGAACGTCGACATCGGTGTCGCCACCGGCTCCATGACCAAGGGTCAGGTCAACCCCGAGGACCATGTCGATCCCAACGGCTATGCCCAGCAGGCGGACTCGGTCGAGATCATCGATGCCCACCAGAGGGTCTGGGCCACCTCTGCGGGGACGTTCGAACTGGCGGGCCTGCACATGAACATCGCGGCCGGCCGCCACGACTGCTTCTGACCTCGCCCCGCCCCGTCGTCTCCAGCGCGTGGAAGCGGCACCGGCGACGGTTCGGGGCATCGGCGTCCCACCCCCTCACGGACACCATGACTCGCTCACGACTTGGGAACTGCCACATGACGAGTGCCGGCGCACCCGCGCACCCCCACAGTGACAGCGGCTTCACCCGCGCTCGCCGGGACTTCCGGGGCTGGCGGCGCACCCGCCCCTTCTGGGCGGGCCTGTTGGTACTCCTCGCTGCCGCGCCCATCATCTACTTCCCGTACTTCAACCTCTCCCTGGGCGCCTTGTCCGTGGCGATGTCGACCACCGGAGGTGCCGGATCCCTGGTCATCGGCCTGACTCTGATCGTCCTTGGCGGACTTCTCTGGTTCCAGCCGGTCATCAGGTTCTTCGCCGGCTGTGTCGCGGTCTTCCTCGGTGTGCTGTCGCTTCCCATCTCCAATTTCGGCGGATTCCTCGTCGGCACGCTGTTCGCGACGACGGGCGGGCTCCTGGCCCTGGCGTGGGGTCCGGCGGACGGGCACCCGGCGGACGTGTCCGGCGCCGGCACCCAGGTGCCGGCGGGCGCCGCCGGTTCCGCAGGAGGTCCGGCACATGAATGACCCGTCACCCGACATCCGCGACGAAGCCGCAGAACCCCGCTTCGCCCGGTCGCCGAGAGGCCGCCACGCGGTTCCCCGCACGTCCGCGCTGACGCGCCTGCGCCTGCCGATCGGCAAGGCTCTCGCGCTGACCGCGCTGCCGACCGCACTCGTCCTGGGAAGCCAACGCCTGCCCGCCGCCGACACGAGTGCCACCGCGGCTCACTCCGTTCCCGAAGACGGCCGGGGCGGAACCGGAACGAGCGGTGTCGACTGCGCCCGTCCCGACGAACCATCAGCCCCTGCCACGGCGGCTCCCGCAAGCCCCACTCCGTCCGCTGCCCCCACGAGCGACGCGTCCGTCATGCCGTCACAGCACGTGGTCGACGACGGATCGGGGCTCGTCCGGGCCCCCACCCCGACCGCCACTCCGACCGCCTCACCGAGCGCGAGTTCCACCACCACCGGCCTCGCGGACGTCCTTGGCCCTCTCTTCCGTGACGACACCGAGCGGCAAAGTCCGGCACCTGACGCGAGTTCCCCACCGGGCTCGGCCTCTTCGACGGCAACGGCCACGGCACCAGCCGACGCCCGGCTGCCCGCGCCCCCCGCATCACCCGCGCCGAGCCGCCCGACTGCCGAGCCGTCGCCCCGACCGGAGTCCACCAGGGCAACCGCCCGCACCTGCGACATCAGTGATCTCAAGGCTCCCGAGGACAAGCGTGCCGGCCGATTCGCCGCCGAGCCGTGGAAGATGAAGGGAAGCCGCCTCGCACTGCACGACCTCGTCTTCGGCGGTGTGGTGACCGTGGACACGGCCGCCGGACCCAAGCGGGTGCTCAAGTTCTCCGCAGCCACTGTCACGATCCGTGACCTGAGGATGGCGGTACCCGTCGGCCCGCAGATCCAGCACATCGACGGAGCGCCCGGCTCGACGTCCACGCTGCGAGGCGACGGCATCACCATGTACGTCGAAAGCCTGACGGGCACCCTGTCCGGCGTCGAAGGCGTCCCCACACCGCCCCTCCTCCGCCTGCACCTCACCCCCGACACCGTGCCGGAGTGGCTCTACGACACGGTCGGGAAACTCGGCCTCAAGCTCCGACTGAGCCTGAACGACGCCGACATCGACCAGGCCGGACAGACCGGTGGAAGGCTCACCGTCCCGGGAATCCACGGGTACGGAACGCCGCGGTCACCTTCTCGGCAGTGAACGGCCGACTCGCATCCCGCCACAGCCCGGCCTGTTCAGGCCGGGGCGGGGACGGGTGCGGTGAACAACCACTGACGCCGAGCGTGCACGCCACTTCATCGCTCGGGAACGGCCCGACGTGCCGGCCGACCCGTTGAACGCGGTGGCGTGACCGCCCGACGTCCTGGCACACAAAGGAGCAGCGCATGACGGAGATCCAGATCGAGTTCGACGTTCCGGCGGAGATGCGTGACGGCACGGTGCTGCGCGCGGATGTCTACCGGCCTGGTGGTACGGGACCGTGGCCGGTGCTGCTGGCCCGGCTGCCGTACGGCAAGCAGACGCCCATGATGGCCGTCGTACTCGATCCGCTGGCGGCGGCCAGGCGCGGTTTCCTGGTCGTCGTGCAGGACACCCGCGGCCGGTTCGCTTCCGAGGGGGAGTGGGAGCCGTGGACGTACGAGGAGAGCGACGGTTACGACACCGTGCGGTGGGCCGCCGCCCTGCCCGGCTCGAACGGCTCGGTCGGCATGGTGGGTGGCAGCTACTTCGGCAACACCCAGTGGATGGCGGCGCTGTCGAAGCCGCCGGAGCTGAAGGCGATCGCGCCGTTGATCACGTGGTCCGATCCGGACGACGGGCTGTTCTCGCGCGGCGGTGCGATCGAGCTGGGCATCACCGTGCCGTGGTCGCTGATGCAGGGCGCCGACACGCTGATGCGCCGTCACCGCACCGACCTCGACGGACTCGTGAGCGGCATCACCGGGCTCGTGCGGGACTTCGATGGCTTGGCGCGCGGCGGTTACGCGGAGCTGCCCGCCGGTCGGTTTCCGGCGTTCGCCCGGCACGACCTGCCCGAGGTCGGATATGAGCGTTCCCGGCGGGAGCCCGAGTGGGCGCGGTCCTGCACTGTCGCGGGCCGGCACGACGAGGTCGACCTGCCCACCTTCCAGCTCGGCGGTTGGTACGACATCTTCAGCCAGGGCACGCTCGACAACTTCACCGCCATGCGCCGGGCCGGCCGCTCCGCCACCCTGATCATGGGCCCGTGGACCCACACCAACTGGCAGCACGTGGTCGGCGACGTCAACTTCGGGTTCAGCGCGCACTCCGACTTCATGGGCATGCGCGGGCGCGTGCATGACATGCAGTTCGACTGGTTCCGCCGCACCCTCGGTGCAGGCGACGGTGGAGCTGGGGAGCCGGACACGGGCCAGGTGCTGCTGTTCGTCATGGGCATCAACCAGTGGCGTGAGGAGACGGAATGGCCCCTGTCGCGGGCCGTGGACACGGACTTCCACCTGCGCGCGGACGGACGCCTGACGCAGGAGCCGCCGTCCACCGTCGAGCAGCCGGAACAGTTCCGTTACGACCCCATGGATCCGGCGCCCACCACCGGCGGCGCACTCCTCATGACCGACGACTTCCGTCCCGGACCGCTGGAACAGACGGCCGTGGAGGCGCGCGAGGACGTCCTGGTCTTCACCACCGAACCGCTCACCGAGGACCTGGAGGTGACCGGCCGGGTCCGGGCGGTGCTCTTCGCCGCCACGGACGGGTCCTCGACGGACTGGGTGGCACGGCTGTGTGACGTCGACGAGAACGGTGTCTCGCTCAATGTGGCCGACGGCATCGTGCGGGTGCGCGCGGCGGCACCGGGCGAGGCGGCCGAGCACGTCGTGGACCTGTGGTCGACCAGCATCGTCTTCCGGGCGGGGCACCGGATTCGGGTCCAGGTCACCTCCAGCAACTTCCCCCGCTGGGACCGCAACCTCAACACGGGCGAGCCCGAGGAAACCGCGACCACGGCCCGGGTGGCCCACCAGCAGGTCTTCCACGACCCCGCCCGGCCGTCCCGCATCGTCCTGCCCGTCATTCCGACCTGACGAGAAGCGACGGGAGACAGTTGTTGTCGCGCTGAAGCCGAGGGCTCCGCAGCTGGATCGGACCGGGCGCTCTTCGTGTCCTGGCACGCCGCCGATGTAACGGACGGGGCGCCCGTGCGTGGGGGCGATCGAGCGGGGGTGTCAGCGGTGGATGGAGCGATTGATGCCGACGATTTACTTGCGGACAGCGGGTGTCCGCAAGCCTGGCTACCGTACGCAGCATGACGAAGACGACGACCGCGACGGGCCCCGTGCTCGACAACCGCGCCCTCAACCGCGCCACCCTCGACCGACAGCTGCTCCTGCGCCCCGCGCCGCTGTCCGCCGAGGCGGCCGTCGAGCACCTCGTCGGGCTGCAGGCGCAGAACGTGAAGCCGCCGTACTACGCCCTCGCCGCCCGCCTCGACGGCTTCACGCCGGAGGAGCTGTCCGGGCTGATGGCGGAGCGCCGGGTCGTCCGTATCGTCAGCATGCGCTCGACCATCCACACCCACACCGCCGACGACTGCCTCAGCCTGCGGCCGCTGGTGCAGCCCGCCCGGGACCGCGAACTCACCCTCTTCCGCAAGGGACTTGAGGGTGTCGACCTCGACCGGCTCGCCGCCCTCGCCCGCGACCTCGTCGAGGCCGAGCCGCGCACGATGAAGCAGTTGCGCGAGGCGCTGCTCGTCGAGTGGCCGGACGCCGACCCGCAGGCCCTCGCCATCGCCGCCCGCTGCAAGCTCCCGCTCGTCCAGGTCACCCCGCGCGGGCTGTGGGGCAAGAGCGGCCAGGTCGTCCTCACCACCGCCGAGCACTGGCTGGGCCGGGCGGCCGAGCCCACTCCCGCCCCCGACGCGACCGTGCTGCGCTACCTCGCCGCCTTCGGCCCCGCCTCGGTGAAGGACATGCAGACCTGGGCCGGTCTGACCCGGCTGCGCGACGCCTTCGAACGCCTCCGCCCGCGGCTGCTCACCTTCCGGGACGAGAAGGGCGTCGAACTCTTCGACCTCCCGGACGCACCCCGCCCCGACGCGGACACCCCGGCCCCGCCCCGCTTCCTCCCCGAGTTCGACAACCTGCTCCTGTCCCACGCCGACCGCACCCGTGTCGTACCGCCCGAGTACCGGGGCAGCGCCTGGCAGGGGAACCTGGTCCACTGCACGTTCCTGGTCGACGGTTTCCTTGCGGGCGTGTGGAAGCTGGAGGCGGACGCGCTGGTCGTCGAGCCCTTCGGCCGGCTCACCAAGGCGCAGCGGGACGAGGTCGTGGTAGAGGGGGAGCGGATGTTGACGGTGATGCACCCGGGATCGTCCTACGACATCCGCTTCGGGACCGTACTGCGGTGACGGGTCGGTCGGCCCGCCCTGACACCGACATGGAGAGGGGGCGCTGCGGGCCGCTCGTGGAGGCCCGCAACGCCCCCTGGTATTTCACCTGAGGGGTGGCTCAGGAGTCTTTCCGGGTTACGAGTTGACCTGTGTGGTCACCAGGCTGGAGAAGGTGGTCAGCCGGGTGTAGACACCCGGGTAACCGGCCTCCGCGCAGCCCTCGCCCCAGGAAGTGATCCCTGCCAGGACGCCCCCGATGAGCAGGGGACCGCCGCTGTCGCCCTGGCAGGTGTCGACGCCGCCGGAGGTGTATCCGGCGCAGACCATGTCGCTCGTGATGTAGTCGGAGCCGTAGGAGCCGGCGCAGCTGGAGTTGGAGACGGTCGGCACGGTCGCGGTGCGCAGCTGGTTGGAGGAGCTGCCGCCCGCGGAGGTGGTGCCCCAGCCGACGATGCGGGCGGTGGTGCCGGCCGCGTACACGCTCGTCTGGGAGGAGGTGACGTACGACGCCGTGGTGTACGGCATCGACGTCGACAGGGTCAGGACCGCCACGTCGTCGCCGTTGGTGGCGTCCGTGTAGCTCGGGTGGATCCAGATCTTGCTGACCCGCGCGACCGTGCCGTTGGTGCCGTTGAGGTAGGTGCGGCCGCCGACGACTCTGACGCTGCTGGTGGTCTCGCCGACCATGCAGTGGGCCGCGGTGACGACCTTGGTGGCCGAGACCAGGGTGCCGCCGCAGAACTGGTTCTGCGAGGCGTCCGTGATCTGCATCATGAACGGGTAAGCGGTCGTCGTGGTCGTCGTACCGCCGACGATGGGCTGGGGGGCGGCGACTGCGGCGGGGGCGCCGAGCAGAGCGGTCGCGGCGGCGGCGGTGGCCGCGAGGGTGGCGGCGGTCTTCTTGGCGCGGTTGAGCCCGAACATGAGTCTCCTCATTGGGTGGCCGGTGGGGGGTCGCGCGGGTGTGGGGGTGTGCACGGGGGCCGCGGGACCGGCCCCCGTGTGCCCGGGCGAGCGGCACACCCCTAAGCTAGAACCCGGAACGTGCCCCTCCCAATGAGGGAAGCCCCTAGGTGAGTTGGGCAGGGAAAACCCTCGGTCGGCCCTCGGCGGACCCACTCGGCCGGTGAACCTGCGCGGTTCTCGCCCCGACCCGCGTCGCTGTCACTCGCACCGGCGCGGTCCTCACTTCGTACGACGGCCCGCCGCGAGTCTGACGATGTCGACCCGCGATCGGATCCCGAGCTTGCGGTAGACGCGGGTCAGGGTCGCCTCGACCGTCTTGACACTGATGAACAGCCGGCCGGCTATCTCCCGGTTGGTGGCGCCCTCCATGACGAGTGCGGCGACCTGACGTTCCATCGAGGCGAGCCCGTCCAGCGCGTCGAGCGTGGGGGCGGGGACGGAGACCGGCTCGGGCGGCGGCGCCACGGCGGTCGCCTCCGCCTGGCGCAGCCAGGGCAGCGCCCGGCAGCGCCTGAACAGCCTGGCCGCCTCGTCGTAGGACGTCGGTCCCGGCCGTCGGGTGCGCAGCGCGGCCAGCGCGAAGGCGGCGCGGGCCTCCTCCAGGCCGTAGCCCAGCTTGCCGAGCCGGTCCTGCGCGGACGTCAACTGGCCGAGGGAGGACTCGTGTTGGCCGCGCCTGGCCCGTACCAGCGCCTCCGCCCGGTCCACCACGGCGAGCACACTCTCGCGGCCCAGTCGCAGCGCCTGCTCCCGGGTCACGTCGACGACGTCCTGCGCCTCGGCGAGTTCGCCGATCTGGACGAGGGCCTCGGCGAGGTCGCCGTGCCAGCGGCCGCGCGCCGGGTCGGTGATGCCGAGCCCCTGCTCCAGCTCCCGCACCCGGCGCAGCGAACGCACCGTGCCCGGGGCGTCCCCGGCCACGAACTGGGCGTGGCCGAGAGCGGCCAGGGCGCGGGAGACGTACATCTGGTCGCCGTCCTCCTCGGCGTGCTCCAGCGCTTCCCGCGCCAGCGCCAGCGCCCGGTCGACGTCACCACCCGAGGCCTCCGCGAACGAGGTGAGCAGGGCCGAGGCGACCGTGCCGATGCCGGTGTCCCGGGCCATCCGCAAACTCTCGCGGGCCAGGTCCAGGGCCCGTCCGCAGTGCCCGGAGCGCAGTTCGGTCTCGGCGAGCAGGCGCAGGAAGTGCACCTCGCTCTCGACCATGCCGCGCCGCCGCACCTCGCGCAGCAGTGCGGTCACGGTGGTGCGGGCCTCGGTCAGCTGATCGCTCATCAGGAGCCAGCGGAACCGGGCCAGGCCCGGGCCGTTGTGGTGGCAGGCCACCTGCGGTTCCTGGGGTTCCCTGAGCGCCCGTTTGATGGTGGCGGGGGCATCCGGGTGGCCCATCAGGGTCTCGGCCTGCGCCTGGAAGGCCAGGGCGAGGAGCTCGGTGCGCCGGTCGCCGGCCCGGGCGGCCAGCTGGGCCGCGTGCGCGGCCTCCTCCCGGCCCTGCGCGAAGTCGCCCTGGACGACGAGGCCCCGCCAGGCCAGCTGGTAGTGGACCAGGGCGAGCAGCCCGGGGTCCTCGCCCGCGTCGGCGAGCGCCTGCGGGAAGACGGCGTCGACGTCGCCGAGGGCGTGCCCGGCCGACTCGATCACCACCATCCAGGCCCGCACCCGGTCCGCGGGCACTGTGGCCCGGGTCAGCACCTCGCGGGCGATGTCCCTGGCGAGGTCCACCTCCCCGGCGGTGATCGCGTCCTCGGCGGCCTGCAACCGCCGCTCGTCCGGGCCCGGCACGCCGTCCGCCGGGGTGTGCCGGGCGGCGAGCAGCCCGAGCGAGGCGGCCACCGAGGGCGCCCCCCGGTCCCGGGCCTGGGCCGCGGCCTCGGCGAGCTGCGCCGCGACCCGCGGATCGGTGCCCGAGGCCGCGAGCGCCAGGTGCCGGGCCCGCTCGATGGGATCGGAGGCGGCCGTGGACAGCGCCGCGTGCGCGGCCCGCCGCTCCTGTGCGGGTGCCTCCGCGTACAGCGCGGCCGAGATCAGCGGATGCGCGAACCGTACGGCGGGACCCTCGGGCTCCGTGGCGAGCAGTCCGAGGGCGGCCGCCTGGGCGGTCTCCGACTCGGCGTTGTCCCGGCCGGCCGCGTGCAGCAGGGCCAGCGTGGGCCGCGCGCCGGCGCTGGCCACGAGCAGGGTGCGGCGGGCCTCGTCCGAGAGCATCTCCAGGCGGCTGAGCACCAGGGCCCGCAGCGAGGTGGGCACGCGCAAGGGTTCGCCCGGCCGGGGCGGGCTCGGGTCCTCGGCGAGGGCGCGGCCCAGTTCGAGGGCGAAGAGCGGGTTGCCGCCGCTGGTGCGGTGGATGTCCCGGACGGTGGAGCGGGGCAGGCCGGTGTAGCCGCGGTGGTCCAAGAGCGTGGACACCTGGGTGCGGGTGAGCGGGTTGAGGCGGACCGCGAGGCTGTCCGGGGGCAACGCGCGTAGATGGCGGTCGTACTCCTGCCCTTCGGTCCGCACCGCGCACAGCAGCTGGACCGGGGTGTCGCCGAGGCGGCGGGCGGCGAAGCCGAGGAGTTCCGCGCTCGCCGGGTCCAGCCATTGGAGGTCGTCCGCGACGACCAGGACGGGGCCCTCGGTGGCGAGCGCGCGCAGCACCGACAGGACGGCCAGCCGCAGCGCCAGTCCGTCGCGCTGGAGGGTGGACTCGCCGCGTCCGGTGAGTGCCGACTCCAGGGCGGTGCGCTGGGCGGCGGGCAGCCGGTCGGACACGTCGTCCACGACCAGGCCGAGCAGGTCGGCGAGCGCCAGGAACGGGAGATGGGATTCGGACTCGGTCGCCGAGCAGCGCAACACGGTCCGGGTCGGGGCGGCGTTATCGGCGGCCAATGCCCGCAGCACGGTCGATTTTCCTATTCCGGCCGGGCCGTGGAGCAGGACGCTGCCGCCGTCGGCCAGCTGCTCACGTGCTCCCGCGAACAGCTCCTCCCTGCCGATCACCAGGTCGGGGCGGCATCTGGCAGGCTCCTCGAAGTCCCGTCGCACGGTCACCGCTCCCCTCCGTGTGTCGTGTCCTGGCCAATATTAGGCAACGGGCTTTGGAATTCGGGCGGGCCACGTCGTGAGGGAAATAACAACGGCAGGCATAGAGAAATTCACGGGGCCGGTGCGTGAATGGAACGCCGACGGAAATCACGGCAGGAACCCCGACCGGCGCGCGGCGACGACCGCCTCCCCGCGGGTCCGGGACCCGAGCTTGCGCATGGCCGAGCGGAGGTACCCCTTGACCGTCTCGGCTCTCACCCCGAGCCGCTCGGCGGCCACCGCGTTCGTCGCGCCCGCGGCCACGCACGTCAGCACATCCACCTCACGGGGCGTCAGAGTCACCCCGTCCGCCGACGGGACGTCCGAGGTCAGCAGCCCGCACGCGGCCAGCAGTTCGGCCCGCAGCGCCTCGTCGGCGATCCGCGGCGCGAGCGCCCGCAACGCCGCGTGCGCCTCCCGCACCTGCTCCCACGCGGAGCCGTCCGCCGGGGCCCGGGCCGGCTCCGCCCGCGCCGCCGCCGTCAGCTCCCGCGCCTCCTCCCGCAGGACCAGCGCCTGTTCCACGTCCCGTGCCGCCTCCACCGCCGCGGTCAGCATGCGGTCGCCCAGCGGCCGGGCGTCACGCAGCGCGCCGTACAGCACTCCGCGCACCCGGCGCCGTACGACCACGGGCACCGCCACCACCGAGCGCAGTCCCTCCGCGGCGACCGCGGCGTCGTACTCGTGGCTGATCTGCCGCGAGGAGGAGTAGTCCGCGACGGCGCACGGCCGGGCCAGGGCCACCGCCTTGCCTCCGAGGCCGTTGCCTGAGGTCACCGCGAGGGCGCTCAGGGCGGGGGTGGCGGTGCCGTTCAGTTCGCTGATGCGTATCCACGGCCGGCCCGGCTCCACCAGGCCGCCGAAGGCGACCGGAAGCCCGGTCGTGCGCCGCAGCCGCACCAGCGCGCGCCGGATCTCCACCGACGCCGTCCCGTCTGCCGCCACGAACATGCTCCTTCGCCCCGGGACACACCCCCGTACGGGGGTAGTGAGACCCGCATCACGCATTACACGATGGCAGAGTGCCGCCCGGCAATGGTGCCGGTATCGAGGAGGACAGATGACGACCGCGACGGAGCTCTTCCGCAGCGCGCGGGACTTCCTGCTGGAACACCGCGAGGACTACGCCACGGCGTACGAGGGTTTCGACTGGCCGCGCCCGCAGCACTTCAACTGGGCGCTGGACTGGTTCGACGTCATCGCGGACGGAAACGACCGCACCGCTCTGCACATCGTCGAGGAGGACGGCTCCGAGATCCGGCTCTCCTTCGCCGAGCTGTCCGAGCGGTCCAACCGGGTCGCCAACCTGCTGCGCGAGCGCGGGGTGGGTGCCGAGGACCGGATCCTCGTCATGCTGGGCAACCAGGCCGAGCTGTGGGAGACGGCGCTCGCCGCCATGAAGCTGCGGGCCGTCGTCATCCCGGCGACCCCGCTGCTCGGCCCCGCCGACCTGCGCGACCGGGTCGAGCGCGGGCGCGTACGCCACGTCCTGGTGCGGGCCGAGGACACCGCCAAGTTCGACGACGTGCCCGGCGACTACACGCGCACCGTGGTCGGCGGCCTGCCGGAGGGCTGGCAGCCGTACGAGGACGCGTACGCCGCCTCGGCCGAATTCCTGCCCGACGGGCCGACCCTCGCCGACGACCCGCTGATGCTCTACTTCACCTCCGGTACGACGGCCCGCCCCAAGCTCGTCGAACACACCCACGCCTCCTACCCGATCGGGCACCTGGCGACGATGTACTGGATCGGCCTCGAGCCCGGCGACGTCCACCTGAACATCTCCTCGCCCGGCTGGGCCAAGCACGCCTGGTCCAACCTGTTCGCGCCGTGGAACGCGCAGGCGACGGTCTTCCTCCACAACTACACGCGCTTCGACGCGGCCCGCCTGATGGCCGAGATGGACCGGGCGGGCGTCACGACGTTCTGCGCCCCGCCCACCGTGTGGCGCATGCTCATCCAGGCCGACCTCACCCAGCTGCGCATCCCGCCGCGCGAGGCCGTGGCGGCCGGCGAACCCCTCAACCCCGAGGTCATCGAGCAGGTCCGCCGCGCCTGGGGCGTGACCATCCGGGACGGTTTCGGGCAGACGGAGACGGCGGTGCAGATCGCCAACAGCCCCGGCCAGCCCCTCAAGACCGGCTCCATGGGCCGCCCCGGCCCCGGCTACCGCGTCGAACTCCTCGACCCCGTGTCGGGGGCGCCGGGCGCGGCCGAGGGCGAGATCGCGCTCGACCTGTCGACCCACCCGGTCGGCCTGATGACCGGCTACCACGGCGACCCCGACCGTACGGCGGAGGCGATGGCCGGCGGCTACTACCGGACCGGGGACATCGGCGCGCGCGACGCCGACGGCTACATCACCTACGTCGGGCGGGCCGACGACGTCTTCAAGGCGTCCGACTACAAGATCAGCCCCTTCGAGCTGGAGAGCGCGCTGCTGGAGCACGAGGCGGTCGCGGAGGCGGCCGTCGTGCCCGCGCCCGACGAGCTGCGGCTCGCCGTCCCCAAGGCCTATGTGGTGCTGGCGGAGGGCTGGGAGCCCGGCGCCGACACCGCGAAGGTCCTCTTCGAGCACGCCCGGCAGACGCTCGCGCCCTACAAGCGCATCCGCCGCCTGGAGTTCGCCCCCCTGCCCAAGACCGTCTCCGGCAAGATCCGCCGCGTCGAACTGCGCGAGGCGACGGCGGCCGGCTCGGACGCCGAGTACCGCGAGGAGGACTTCCGGTGAGCGAGCTGTCGTACACGCACGGAACGAGCGGCACGGCCCTGCTCGGCGACACCATCGGGGCCAACCTGGACCGGGCGGTGGCCGCCTGGCCGGACCGCGAGGCGCTCGTCGACGTGCCCTCCGGGCGGCGCTGGACGTACGCCCGATTCGCTTCGGACGTCGAGGAGTTGGCGTACGCACTGCTCGCCGCCGGCGTCGCCAAGGGTGACCGGGTGGGCATCTGGGCCGTCAACTGCCCCGAGTGGGTGCTCGTCCAGTACGCCACCGCCCGCATCGGCGCGATCATGGTGAACGTCAACCCGGCGTACCGCACGCACGAGGTCGAGTACGTCCTCAAGCAGGCCGGGATCTGCCTGCTCTTCGCCTCCCTCGGGCACAAGACCAGCGACTACCGGGCGATGGTCGAGCAAGTGCGGGGCAGCTGCCGGGAGTTGCGCGAAGTCGTCTACATCGGCGACCCGAGCTGGGACGCGCTGATCGGCCGCGGTGCCCCTGTTCCGTACGAGGACCTGTCCTGCGACGACCCGATCAACATCCAGTACACGTCGGGCACGACGGGCTTCCCCAAAGGGGCCACGCTCTCGCACCACAACATCCTCAACAACGGCTACTTCGTGGGCGAGCTGCTCGACTACACCGAGCAGGACCGGATCTGCATCCCGGTGCCCTTCTACCACTGCTTCGGCATGGTGATGGGCAACCTCGCCGCGACCTCACACGGCGCCTGCATGGTCATCCCGGCCCCGTCCTTCGACCCGGCGGCGACCCTGCGCGCGGTCCAGCAGGAGCGCTGCACCTCCTTGTACGGCGTCCCGACCATGTTCATCGCGGAGCTGAACCTCCCCGACTTCGCGACGTACGACCTGACCTCCCTGCGCACCGGCATCATGGCCGGCTCGCCCTGCCCGGTGGAGGTCATGAAACGGGTCGTCGCCGAGATGCACATGGCGCAGGTCTCCATCTGCTACGGCATGACCGAGACCTCGCCGGTGTCGCTCCAGACGCGGACGGACGACGACCTGGAACACCGCACGGCCACGGTCGGGCGCGTCCTGCCGCACATTGAGGTCAAGGTCGTCGACCCGGCCGACGGTGTCACCCGACCCCGGGGCACGGCAGGCGAGTTGTGCACCCGCGGGTACAGCGTGATGCTCGGCTACTGGAACGAGGCCGCGAAGACCGCCGAGGCCATCGACCCCGGCCGCTGGATGCACACCGGCGACCTGGCCGTGATGCGCGAGGACGGGTACGTCGAGATCGTCGGCCGTATCAAGGACATGATCATCCGGGGTGGCGAGAACATCTACCCCCGCGAGATCGAGGAGTTCCTCCACGCCCACCCGAAGATCGCGGACGTCCAGGTCGTCGGCGTACCCCACGAGCGCTACGGCGAGGAGGTCCTCGCCTGTGTCATCGCGCGGGACCCGGCCGACCCTCCGACGCTGGAGGAGCTGCGTGCCTTCTGCGACGGGCGGTTGGCGCACTACAAGATCCCCAGCCGGCTCCAGGTCATGGACTCCTTCCCGATGACGGTGTCCGGGAAGGTGCGCAAGATCGAACTGAGGGAAAAACACGCGGCGGGCAACTGACGGGTCCGCCAGACTGTCGCGATGATCGGCAGACGCAACACCTTCCGCACGGCGGACGGCATACGAGTACCCGGGACCTGGCGGCACGTCTTCATCCGCAACGGCGACTACCACCTGACCGACCTGTTCATCTACGCGGACGGGCTGATCGACTGCTGGGGTCTGGTCACGCTGGCGGAGTTCGAGGAGAAGCTGCGCTGCGGATGGGTCGCCACCGACCTCCCGGAGGGCGCCAGGGTGTCCGGACACGAGCTCGCCGCATGGAAGTTCAGCGAGCCGCACACCTGGCTCACCCCCGAGCTGCTGCTCGCCGAGGTGCGCGACACCGTGGACCAGCTGAACGGGCGCCCGGACTCGACGGACCGGTGCCTGGACGCCGTCGACGCGTTCCTCGCCGACCGCACCGAGGAGAAGCGGGCCGTGGCACGCGCCGCCTACCTCGCCATCCCCAGGACGCAGCGGCACTACGCGCTCGGCGACATGGACCGCCAGGACTGGCCGCTCCAGGTCCTGGTGGCCGGACCGGGCGGGCGCGTGGAGACCCGGCCGGACGGCGACGAAGACCCGGTCACGCAGGAGGAGTACGACGAGGCGGTCGACTACTTCGAGGACCGGGCGCGGTGGATCGCCGAGAGCTCCGCCCGGGTCCCGGCGGACGGACCGGTGACCCCTGTCGCCCCCGCGATCCAGCTCTACGAGAGCTACCCGCTGAAGTCGTCCGACGACCCGGACACGCGGGCCCTGCGCAACAACTACCCGGCACCCGTCGACGTCGACGGGGTCACCTACCCCTCCGTCGCCCACGCCTACTGGGCGCTGTCGACCCCCGACGCCGACGCCCGGGCCTCGATCGCCGCCGCGGACCAGGCTTACGCCGCCCAGAAGCTGGCAGCCGCAGCACCCCGCCGCGAGGGCTGGGAGCAGGCGCGTACCGCGGTCATGACCCGCCTGCTGCGTGCCAAGTTCGCCCAGCACCCGCACCTGGCCCGGGTGCTCATGGACACGGACGACGCGACGATCGTCTACGACGACGGCGACTCCGCCTACTGGGGCGACAACGGCGGCCGCGGCCGCAACTGGACCGGCCGCCTCCTCGAACTCGTCCGCTCCGAACTGCACGCCGAGCGCGAGGGGATCGGCCTGGCCTAGGCCCTGTCGTCCGGCCGACGCATGCACACCCGTGGCCAGCGGTCCAGGCCCAGCTCCCGCTCGTGGGCGCGGATCCTCCGCAGGCCGGGGGTGAGTCCGGCCTCGTCCAGCACGCGGAAGCCGAGGCGGGTGTAGTACGGCGCGTTCCACGGGACGTCCGTGAAGGTGGTGAGCGTGAGCCCGGTCAGGCCTTCCTCGCGGGCGCGGTCGGCGGCGTACGCGAGGAGGACCCGGCCCACGCCCCGGCGGGCGGCGTCGGGGTGGACGGAGACCTGCTCGACGTGGAGGGCGCCGTCCACCGGCTCGCACAGGAGGTAGGCGACCGGCGTGTCACCTTCGTCGACGGCGACCCAGGCGCGGCCCGCCCGGCGGTACCGCTCGAGATCACCCAGGGCGGGTGGCTCGTCCTCGGCGATCGCCGCCATGCCGAGAGTGTGGAAGAGGGCGCCGGCGGCGCGTTCGACGTCCTGGAGGAGCGGGAGTTCGGCGGCGGTGGCGGGGGGGGGGCGCATCCGCCGAGTGTCGGGCGCCGCCGGGGCCCGACGCGCGCGAGATAAAACCCGCACGAAACCCCCGGGTCATGCCCCCGCCGCATCCAGCTCGTCGGCGTGGCTGTTCACGGCCTGCGGAGTGCCCGTGAGGTCGAGGACGAACAGGGGAACCTGCAGTTCGTCGGCGCGGGTGCGGGCCTCGGCCGAGAACCCGGCGAGGGAGAAGTACACGCAGGCCGTGGACTCCGTCATGGCCGTCAGCCACAGGCACTCCACGTCCCGCAGGGACGCCGGGCGGACGGTCGGGTCGACCTGGGCCAGCAGGCCGCGCGCGGCGAGGCCGACGCCGGTCGGGGGCCGCTGGTCGGCGCGGCGGATGTCCCGGTAGCCGAGCCAGCGCAGATACAGGGCCGCGGCGGTGATCGCGTCGCGGGCGGTGCGGATCGTGACGGGCTGGAAGACGCGGCGCCCGGCCGGGGCGGCGGCTCGGGGGCTCGCCGTGGCGGGCGCCCCGGCCACCGGGATGCGCAGCACCGTTCCGCATACGCAGCCCAGCTCCGGATACGGCCACTGGTTCCGGCGGCCGCAGGCCTCGCACGGCACGACGACCCAGTCCTCGTCCCAGGCACGGTGGGCGACCGCGGTGGCCGTCCCGTGCTCGTCGAGCGCGGGGGCGACGGGCGCCCCGCACACACACGGGTACGACGGCGCCTCGTAGAAGTGCTCACGTCTGCAGGCCGGGCAGCGCACCGGCACGCTCTCGGGCATGGCACTCATGGTCCTCCAGGCACCCCCTGCTTGTCCGTCTCTTGACGGCCTTCGCCCACCCACCTACATTACTTCCAGATAGTAGAAGTAATTTTCCGCAATACGGAAAAGAAGCCACGGGAAGTGCTCACCGCGGGGCGCGACGGGAGTGCGGATCCGACAGCCGAAGCAGGAGTACTCGATGGCTCGAATGACCGCTGTCCGCGCGGCAGTTGAGATTCTCAGGCGTGAGGGAATCACCGACGCGTTCGGTGTGCCCGGCGCGGCGATCAATCCCTTCTACGCAGCGCTCAAGGCCTCCGGCGGCATCCACCACACCCTCGCCCGGCACGTGGAGGGCGCCTCGCACATGGCCGAGGGCTACACCCGCACCCGCGCGGGCAACATCGGCGTCTGCATCGGCACCTCCGGGCCGGCCGGCACCGACATGATCACCGGTCTGTACTCGGCCCTCGGCGACTCCGTCCCGATCCTGTGCGTCACGGGACAGGCCCCGACCGCCGTGATCCACAAGGAGGACTTCCAGGCCGTCGACATCGCCTCCATCGCCAGACCGGTGACGAAGATGGCGGTCACGGTGCTGGAGGCCGCGCAGGTCCCCGGCGTCTTCCAGCAGGCATTCCACCTCATGCGCTCCGGACGCCCGGGCCCGGTCCTGATCGACCTGCCGATCGACGTCCAGCTGACGGAGATCGAGTTCGACCCGGACACCTACGAGCCCCTGCCGGTCTACAAGCCGGCCGCCACCCGCGCCCAGGTCGAGAAGGCGATCGGGATGCTGAACGCGTCCGAGCGCCCGCTGATCGTCGCCGGCGGTGGTGTCATCAACGCCGACGCCGCCGGACTGCTGGTGGAATTCGCCGAGTTGACCGGAGTGCCGGTCGTCCCCACCCTCATGGGCTGGGGAGTGCTCCCCGACGACCACGAGCTGAACGCCGGCATGGTCGGCCTGCAGACCTCCCACCGCTACGGCAACGCGACCTTCCTGGAGTCCGACTTCGTCCTCGGCATCGGCAACCGCTGGGCCAACCGCCACACCGGCAAGCTCGACGTCTACACGGCCGGCCGGAAGTTCGTCCACGTCGACGTCGAGCCCACCCAGATCGGCAGGATTTTCGCCCCGGACTACGGCATCGCCTCCGACGCGAAGGCCGCACTTGAGCTGTTCGTGCAGGCGGCAAGGGAGTTGAAGGCCGCGGGCCGGCTGCCCGACCGCTCCGCGTGGGCGGCCGCCGCACAGGAGAAGAAGGCCACGCTCCAGCGCCGTACGCATTTCGACGACATCCCGATCAAGCCCCAGCGGGTCTACGAGGAGATGAACAAGGCCTTCGGCCCGGAGGCCCGGTACGTCTCCACCATCGGCCTCTCACAGATCGCCGGCGCCCAGATGCTGCACGTCTACCGGCCGCGCCACTGGATCAACTGCGGCCAGGCCGGCCCCCTCGGCTGGACCGTCCCGGCCGCGCTGGGCGTCGCCAGGGCCGACCCCGAGGCGCAGGTTGTCGCCCTCTCCGGCGACTACGACTTCCAGTTCATGATCGAGGAGCTGGCGGTCGGGGCGCAGCACAAGATCCCGTACGTCCACGTCCTCGTCAACAACTCCTACCTGGGCCTGATCCGCCAGGCGCAGCGGGCGTTCGACATCGACTTCCAGGTCAACCTGGAGTTCGAGAACATCAACTCTCCGGAACTGGGCGTCTACGGCGTCGACCACGTCAAGGTCGTCGAGGGCCTCGGCTGCAAGGCGATCCGGGTGACCGACCCGGCCGAACTCGGCGCCGCCTTCGAGCAGGCGAAGAAGCTCGCCGTCGAGTTCCAGGTGCCGGTCGTCGTCGAGGCCATCCTGGAGCGCGTCACCAACATCTCCATGTCCACCACCAACGACATCAGCAACGTCGTCGAGTTCGAGGAGATCGCGACCGAACCGGGGCACGCCCCGACCTCGATCAGAACACTGAAGGTCTGACGCCGAGCGGCAGCACTGCCTTCCCGCGACCGGATGCGGTTCAGTCCGCGCCCGGGAGGATGCCACTGCGGCAGCTCCGCGGCCGGCGAACATACGTAGCCGATTGCGTATTTCTACTGATCTCTTCAGCGTCCGCTTAGGGAAGGGTCTTGATCGAGGATGAACCGTGCGCGACCGGTAGAGCCACTGAGCACAGGTCGGGATGATGACGTTGCTGGAGTCTGCAGGAGACCGGGTACGGTGGCTGGTCCGCGCCACCACCCCGACGGGACGTAACCGGCCGGCTCGGTATGCCGCCGCTCCGGTCACCGCCCTGCTGGCGGCCGTCGCGCTGCTGACGGCCGGCTGCTCGGGCGACGGAGGCGGCACCGACGCATCGGCCGCCACGCCCTCCGCGACCGGCACTGCCACCACTGCCCCGACCACCCCGTCGGCCACGCCCTCCCCGCCCTACCCGACCAACGCCAAGGGCTGCCACCCCAACGGGGAGTGGACGACGGAACAGGCCGTGGACTGGGTGCGACTACATGCCGATGCCCCCGCCGCAGGCGTCGACACCTCCAAGGACCCGGTCACGATCGACGAGAGCGTGGAGGGCTACTCCGGCCCGCTGTGCGAAACGATCACCGTTCAGGTGGAGTTCTGGAAGCTCACCTACGGCTCGGCGGGCGCCGGAGAGTACACGACCAGTGCCACGGGGGCCCCGCCGGACTACTACTTCGACATGGACTCCGTGAAGCGGACCGAGCTGCGCGTCGACGGACGCAAGGAGCACCTCGTGAAACCGCCGGAGAGGCTCTACGTCGGCGACCGCAGCGTCTGCGCGGGGGCTCTGGTCGCGGTGTACGTCGGCAGGCCCCTCAAGAGCAAGGAACTGCCCGAGCAGATCAGCACCGAGTCCGGGGGCCTCAACATCTCCGGCGGGGACGTGAAATTCAGGACCGAGCGGGTGGCCAAGTACGAGCTGTCGCCTCCAGCGGCGCCGAACGTCTGCAGCCCCGAGGGCAAGCCCACCGCCGACCCGTACGACGTGCCCGACGCCACGGGTGTGCCCGACCCGCTGTACCCGACGCCGACGTTCAGCTTCGACGTGAACGACGTCCTGCGCTCCCCGAGTTTAGGAGATTGAGCATGTGGGGGCCCGGCGACCGACGGGGCCGTGGGTTCACGGAAGAGCTGGTGGCGGAAGGATTGACCGATTTTCGGGACGGTCCGACAGGTATCTGATACAGGGAGGCTGCTATGGGTAAGCGGGAATTGGGGCCGTATCCAGGTCTGAGATATGCGCACATGGTGTCCAAGGACATCCACAGCAGCCATGTCGTTCGCCAGTTTGCTCTCTATCCGATCGACATCGAGCGGCCGGAGAAGGGCCGGCGGGTGGAGGCGCTGGAATGCGGGAGCTGCCAGAAGCCGCTGAAGTTCAAGGTGCTCAGTGTCGCGGCGACCAGGAGCCGCCGGTGGGCGTGGCTGGTGCTGGGCCTGGCCGGGGTAGCGGCGGCGCTCGGGTTCGGGGTGGCGATCTTCGAGGTCGGCGGGCAAGTGGCCGAGGAGGGGGCCCCCAACCCGGTGGGCCCGCTGGCGCTGGGCTTTCTCGCCGGGTTCCTTTCCGGGACCGTCGGCCTGAGCTACTGGCGGTACGAGGATGGGGTGCGCGGGCCCGGCTCGCCGCTGATGTCGTTCGGTGGGCACGTTCTCCGGTGGCCGCCCAGCTAGCGCGACCCCCTGGCGAGATGGCCCGCCGGTCCGCCGAGAGGCGGCGCCACCGGGTGCAAGCCCGCGGCGTCGAGTCCGCAGCAGGCCGGACAGGAACCGCAGGGCCTGACTGTCCAGATCGGTTTCGGTGGGTACACAACAGCCCATTCATCAGTGGCTTCACCTGTTCCTTGCGAGGAGGCCCTGGCGTTCACGCCGGGGAGGAATCGCATCCGGGGGTCGCGAGGCGGAGCGTCGCCGCATCCGGTTCAGGGCGCGGAGCGCCCGTACTGCTGCCGGTATCGCCGAGGTGATGCGAACGCGTGTTCCTGTGATCGCTGGTCGGGGTGGTTGCCGTGGGATCGGGGTGCGTTTGTGCGGCTGTCGTACATACGGTCCTTCAAAGGGTTCGGGGCGGCGCATGTCCTGGCCGGGGCTGTGGGGGCGAGATGACACATGCGGGAGTGGCGGCGGGGGTCGGGCATGCCCGCTACACGTACCGGTTGCGCGTGTCGTTGACCGCTCGCACCGCCCTGGCGGCGGAGTGGGACCGGTGCCGCTGGGTGTGGAACGAATGCGTCGCCAAGTCTCAGGCCGTAAACCTGCACAACAAGTCCACCGGCCAGCAGGCCACGTGCGGTCCTGCTCAGCTCGACAGGATGCTGACCCAAGCCCGGAAGACGACGCCGTGGCTGCGTGAGGGATCGTCGGTTCCCCAGCAGCAGATCATCCGCGACTTCGGCCGCTCCCGCGCCAAGGCGCACAAGGACATCACGGAGCGCCTGCCCATGGCGCGCCGGACCGGGATGCCGAAGTGGAAGACCAAGCGCGAGGCGCTGCCGACCCTCAACTACACGAAGCGCGGGTTCCGGTTGAAGGAGGGCCGGCTGCACCTGGCGGGCGGCATCGTGGTGACGGTGGTGTGGTCGCGGGAACTGCCGGGTGAGCCGTCCTCGGTGCGCGTGTACCAGGACAGCCTCGGGCACTGGTACTGCTCCTTCGTCGTCCCCGCCCAGGTCCAGCCGCTGCCGGAAACCGGTCGCGTACTTGGCGTCGACTGGGGTGTGAAGGAGACCGCGACCACCACGCCCGACGCGCACGACCTGCCGCACGCCGGGTACGGCAGGAAGGCCCGGACGAAGCTGACCCGGTATGACCGGATGATGGCCCGCCGCAGGCCGGAGAAGGGCCGGCCCGGATCGAAGGGCTACCGCGAGGCGAAGTAACTGCGGGCGAAGGCCTACAAGAAGGTCGCCAGGCAGCGTCAGGACACCGGCCGCAAGTGGGCCAAGAAAGTTGTCCGCGACCACGACGCCGTCGCTGTCGAGGACTTCCGCCCGAAGTTCCTCGCTCGGACCAGCATGGCCCGCAAGGCCGCTGACGCCGCCATCGGCGCCACCAAGGCCGCTCTGATCGAGATGGGCCGCAAGCACGGGCGGGACATCCGCCTGGTACACCCCGCGCACACCACGATGGACTGCGCGCACTGCGATGCGAGAGCCAAGCACGCACTGCCGCTGGGAATGCGCACCTACACCTGCGCCGCGTGCGGAGCGGTGTCCCCACGGGACAAGAACTCCGCACGCGTGATGCTCGTCCGGGCTGGTCTCAACCCGGCTGGTGCTGATGGCGCAAGACCTCCTGGAGCGCTGCTCCAAGAGGCTGCCTGAGCCAGGAATCCCCTCCCTTCAGGGAGGGGAGGATTCAATTCATCACGCATGCGGGGCGGCCCGCCCTCATTCCTCCTGAGCCCTGGCAGGTAGCGGAGACGGGCGACGCGGACCGGTCGACCGGCAGTCTGACGTGGTGGCTGGGGACATCGACTGCGGCATTCCGCATCCATGCACTTCCCGCTGATGCACTGGCTCGGGGCGGTTCTTACTTTTGGTCCGGCTTCCCCGCTTACCTGGACTGGCGTGCCCGGCGGGCGGTGCGCGGGGCCTCCACGGGGTTCGCCAGGCCGTCGCCGACCAGGTGTTTCAGGGCCCGCAGGAGGGCCTCCCTGTCTCCGCCGGGAAGCGTGGCCAGGGCGTCGCGATGTACGCGTTCGACGATCTTCTGACTCTGCTCGGCGACGCGAGCGCCCTCGTCGGTGACGGCGATGATCCGGGCCCGCCGGTCCCTGCTGGAAGGGCGGCGCTCGGCCAGACCTGCCTCCTCCAGGGCGTCCACCGTCACCACCATCGTGGTCTTGTCCATGTCGCCGATCTCGGCGAGCTGGATCTGGGTGCGCTCCTCCTCCAGGGCGTGGACGAGCACGCAGTGCATCCGGGCGGTCAGGCCGATCTCGGCGAGGGCGGCGGACATCTTGCTCCGCAGGACGTGACTGGTGTGGTCGAGGAGGAACGACAGGTCCGGTTCGGTGCGCGCGGGCGACATGGCGGTCATCCCGCCAGCGTAGAGCAAATCGATCCGAGACGGATTATCCAGAAGAGACCTTAATGTAATCGCTGGTCACAGGGTCCGACAGCTTGGACCTGATGCCGTGATGGAGCACATGCCCCGCTCACGTCCCTGCGCGCTGAACGAAGGAGTCCTCGTGCCCGATCAGGACGATCCCCGCCACTACGCCGGCGATCAACATCCGCCCTCCCCGTCGGGCCGG
The DNA here is from genome assembly GCF_042714835.1 of Streptomyces sp. NPDC058678. NCBI lineage: Bacteria > Bacillati > Actinomycetota > Actinomycetes > Kitasatosporales > Streptomycetaceae > Streptomyces > Streptomyces sp. NPDC058678. The sequence continues at coordinate 81,994 of NZ_JBHXSG010000027.1, forward strand.
GACGATCGTGTTGTTACGTAGATCGGTTACGTAGTTGCCGTATCCGTTCGGCCCACCCGTCCCACCCGGACGAGGGTTGCCCGTCCCGCGCTGATCGACGCCCACCCGCTCGGGCCGGCGGCTCGCCGTCGACGCGTAGCCGTCGACGCGGTGTGAGATCGAGGACACCAGGCCACAGGTTGTCAGTGGCGTACGACAGGATGTGCGGGGGCACCAACTGTCGCGGGGGCGTGAGGGTATGACGACGGAACGGACACCGCTGGTCGGCAGAGAAGCGGAACTCGCGCGGCTCGACCGGCTCCTGGCGGAACTGGTGGGGGACGTGCCCGGCCGCCCGGCGGTGCTGGACGTCGGCGGTGAGGCGGGCATCGGCAAGAGCCGGCTGGTCCACGAGCTGTGCCTGGCCGCGACGCGGCGCGGGGCGGCGGTGCTGCGCGGCCGGGCGACGGAGTACGAACGTCACATCCCGTTCCAGCCGTTCACCGACGCCTTCTCCGACCTCGCCCCGGAGGCCGTCGAATCCTTCCCGGAGGCTGCCGAGGTCGCCCCGGTGCTGAGCGGCGCTCCCCGCAGCACGGACCGCTTCCACCTGCACCGGGCCACCGCCGCCCTGCTGACCCACGCCGCGGCGTCCGGGCTGGTCGTGGTCCTGGACGACATGCACTGGGCGGACGCCGCGTCGCTGGAACTCCTCGACCATCTCGTACGGCACCCCGTGCGCGCCCGCGTCCTGCTGGTCCTCGCCCGCCGCGACCGGCAGAGCCCCGCGCCGCTTGCCGCGACCCTCACCCGCGGCACGGAGACCGGCACGGTACGGCGGACGGTCCTCGGCCCGCTCGGCGAGCGGGACTGCGTCGAACTGCTCACCCCTGCCCTGGCCCGCGACCAGGCCGTACGGCTCTTCACCGCGAGCGAGGGCAACCCGCTGTACCTGCTGACCCTGCTCCAGGCGCACCGCGAGGGCGCGTCGGTGAGCCGACTGTCCACGACCGGCCTCGGGGCGCTGCTGCTCGACGAGCTGACCCCGCTGACGCCGTCGCAGGGCCGGCTCGTCCAAGTGGTGGCAGCTCTGGGCGACCACGCCACGCCCGCGCTGCTCGGCCCGGTGACCGGCCACGAGCCGGGGCAACTGGCCGACGATCTCGCCGTACTGACCCGGCGCGACCTGCTGCGCACCGGCACGCACGGGCGGATCGCGCTGCGTCACCCCGTGCTGCGCAGCCTCGTCCGCGACGGCACCGACCCCTGGCAGCGCACGGAGATCCACCGGCTCGTCGGCGCCGAACTCGCCAGTACCGGCGCCCCGTTGGCCGGGCGGGCGCACCACGCCGAGCAGTCGCTGTCCGGCTGGGACCCGCGGGCGGCGGCGGTGCTGGACGAGGCCGCCGAGCAGGCCGCGCAGACGGCGCCCGCGAGCAGCGCGCACTGGCTTGAGGTGGTGCTGCGGCATCTGCCGCACACGCCGGAACACGCGGCCAGACGGCGCGAGTTGATGCTGCGGCGGGCCCGGGCGCTGGGCGTCGGCGGCCGGCTCCGGGAGAGCCGGGACCTGTTGCACCAGGTGATCGCCCTGCCCGACCCGGGCGACGGGACGGGGTCGCGGGCGTCTGCTGTCGTGCTGTGCGCCGTCATGGAGCGCCATCTGGGGCGTTACTCGGAGGCGGTCGCCCTGCTCCGCCGCGAGTTGCACCGCACTGATCCCGCGCCGTCGCTCGCCGACCAGGTGGCGCTGGGCCTGGAGCTGGGCTCCTCGGCCCCGCACGACACCTCGTACCAGGCGGTGCGCTCCGAGGTGGCACACACCCTGGAGGTGGCCCGCTCCCTCGGGGACGAGACGGGGGTGGCGGGTGCGCTGAGCGTCGCGGCGCTGGGGGAGGCGTACGAGGGGGAGACGGCCGCGGCGGACGACTTCACCCGCCGGGCGGCGGCCCTCGTGGACTCGCTGCCGGACGGCGATCTGACCGGCCTGTGCGAGCCGCTGGTACGGCTGGCCTGGGCGGAGGCGTTCCTGGAGCGCTTCGCCGACGCCGAGCGGCACGCCGATCGCGGCCTGGCCATTGCCCGCCGCACCGGCCAGATCTACCTCCTGCCCCACCTTCTCCTGTGCAAGACACACGTGCGCACCCAGACCTGCCGGCTCGCGTCGGCGGTGGAACTGTCCGAGGAGGCCGAGGACATCGCCCGCGGCATCGGCAGTGACGAACTGCTCGCCTTCGTCCTCGCCACCAGGGCCCACGCCCTGGTCGACGCCTGCCCACCGGGCGATCCGCGGCCACTGGCCACCGCCGAGGAGGCGGTGGCCGCGGCGGGTCTGGGCGTCAACTGGTGGGCGTCCATCGCTTGGTGTGTACTCGGCTACGCGGCGCTCACTGCCGGCGACCCGGCTCGTGCCCGGGAGGCGGTCCTGCGTGCCGGCGGCCCCGGCCTGCGGCGCATGCAGCCCTCCATGCGTCCGCTGTTCCTGGAGGTCCTGGTGACCGCCGCCGTCACCATGGGTGACCTGGACGCGGCGAAGGACTGGGCCGAGCGGGCCCACGAGGAGGCCGAGCGGCTCGATCTGCCCGTGCAGCGCGCCTCTGCCATGCGCAGCGCCGCGCAGATACGCCTCGGTCTCGGTGACGACAAGGCGGCGGCCAACCTGTTCGTGGCGGCGGCCGACGAGAGCGCCCGCAGCGGAGGGGTGTTCTGGGAGGCGTTCTCCCTGCTCTTCGGCGCCTCCCTGATGGCGGCGGACCCGGGCGGCTCGCGGCGCGGGCAGGCGGCCTGGCACCGGGGGCGGCGGCTCGCCATGGCCGGGGGCTGCGGGATGCTGACCGGTCTTGCCGAGGCGGTCGGCCCGGCGGTGGCCGCTGCCGCTGACGGGCCCGAGCGCCGCCTCGCCGAACTGACCGCCCGCGAACGGGAGATCGCCGACCTCGTCGCCGACGGCCTTACCAGCCCGGCGATCGCCGAACGACTCTGCCTGAGCCGCCGCACGGTCGAGACCCACATCTCCCGGGTCTACCGCAAGACGGGAGTCTCATCGCGGGCAGCGCTGGCGGGCCTGATGGCGGGGCGCACGCCGAGGCCTTCCTGAGAGGATGAGCCACGCACGGTTCCATAGCCCGCCTACGACCGGTGGCGTACGTGGATGGTACGGGGCGCGCGGGCTCACTGCTCGTGGTGCTCGGAGAGGCCCGGCCAGTCGTCGGGGCCGCCGCCCTGCCACTCGATGATGTCGCTCTCCTCGACCTCGACCTGGTCGAGGTCCGCGAGACGTAGGAACTCGACCACGTCGTCCAGGTGCGAGGCTACGCCGAGGTTCTCGTCGTCCCAGGTCACGCGCCGCGAGCCGTCCAGGGCGGGGGCGTGGACCACGATGTGCGGATGCTGCGTGGGGTGTGCCGGAGGTGCCATGCCTTCAGGCTCCTGCGGGCGGGGCGGATCCGCACCCCGGAGTGCCCCCGCACGTCCCGGTAGCGCCGGTGAGCGCCGGATGCGGGGTCGTCCGCATCCGGCGCTCGCCGGGGATCCTGGGACCGCGGCGGTTGCGACGGAGCCCGGGACGCCCTTCCCTCAGGTCGGGAAGAGGGTCCCCGGTCCTTCACCACCGCACTGGCTCGCACGCCGCCGCGGTCCCGGCCCTGCCCGCGCCCCTATGACCGGTCGGCCACCCCTCATCCGGGTCGCCGATGGCCGGGCGCGGTCAGGGAGTTCGGTCGTCCCGGGCTGTCGAAATGGATTCCGGGCGGCGCCGACGCCTGGGCGCGACAGGACAGTTGTCAGCGCCGACGCCGCCCGGAGCTTGAGGGAGGGGCTTCAGACCTGGGCGCCGGACAGGCGCTCCACCGACCGGAGCAGCGCCGAGTGGTCGAGGCCGCCGTCGCCCTGCGTACGCAGACTGGCGACCAGCTGGGCGACCACGGCACCGACGGGCAGTGCCGCGCCGACGTTGCGGGCGGCGTCCGTGACGATGCCCATGTCCTTGTGGTGCAGGTCGATACGGAAGCCCGGCTTGAAGTCGCGGTTCAGGAAGTTGTCCTTCTTGCGCGTCAGCACGGTGGAGCCGGCCAGTCCGCCGTTGAGGACGTCGAGGGCGGCCTTCAGGTCCACGCCCGACTTCTCCAGGAAGACCACGGCCTCGGCGCACGCCTGGATGTTCACGGCGACGATCAGCTGGTTCGCGGCCTTCACGGTCTGACCGGAGCCGTGCGGACCGCACAGCACGATCGTCTTGCCGAGCACCTCGAAGACCGGCTCCGCCTCGTCGAAGTCGGCCTGCTCGCCGCCGACCATGATGGACAGCACGGCCTCGACGGCACCGGCCTCGCCGCCGGACACGGGCGCGTCCAGGACCCGGATGCCCTTGTCCCCGGCCGCCTTCGCGAGGTCCACGGACGTCTGCGGGGTGATCGAGGACATGTCGATCAGCAGCGCGCCGGACCGCGCGTTCTCCAGGATGCCGTCCGGGCCGTAGGCGATGGCCTCGACCTGAGGAGAGGCGGGCACCATCGTGATCACGACGTCGGCGTCCCGGACGGCCTCGGCGATCGAGCCGGCCGCGGTGCCGCCGGCGGCGGCCAGCCGGTCGAGCTTGTCCTGCTCCAGCGTGAAGCCGGTGACGTCGTAACCCGCCTTGATCAGGTTCTCGGACATGGGGGAGCCCATGATCCCGAGGCCAATCCAGGCGATCTTGGGGAGGTTCGTGGTCATGAGGATGCCTCTCTCACTGCTTTCTGCGTCTGTGAACTGCCGCTCAGCGGGCGGCTCGGGCCCCGGCCGGCAGCCAGTCGAACGCCTCCGCGCTCGGACGGTCGCCCGGCTTGTACTCCAGGCCGACCCAGCCCTCGTAACCGGCCTTCCCGAGCTGGTCGAGGAGGTCTTCGAGGGGGAGTGAGCCCGTACCCGGTGCACCGCGACCGGGGTTGTCGGCGATCTGCACATGGCCGGTCCTCGCGGCGTACCGCTCGATCACCGACGGCAGGTCCTCGCCGTTCCTCGACAGGTGGTAGAGGTCCATCAGGAAGCGTGCGTTGCCGAGCCCGGACGCCTGGTCGACCTTGTCGACGATCCCCACGGCGGCGGGTGCGCTCACCAGCGGGTACAGCGGTGACTCGGGCTTGTTCAGCGCCTCGATCAGCAGGATCGCGCCGATTTGGTCGGCCGCCCGGGCCGCGAGCACCAGGTTCTCCAGGGCGAGCGCGTCCTGCTCGGCCGGGTCCACGCCCGCGACACGGTTGCCGTACAGCGCGTTGAGGGCCCTGCAGCCCAGAGACTCGGCGAAACCGGCCGCCACGTCGATGTTGGCGCGGAACCGTTCCGACTCCTCGCCCGGGACCGACAGGGCACCCCGGTCCGGGCCGGGCAGCTGTCCGGCGTAGAAGTTCAGCCCGGTGAGCTGGACGCCCGCGTCCTCGATCGCCTTCTTGAGGGCGTCGAGTTCGGACCGCTCGGGGGTGGGGGAGTCGATCCAGGGCCACCACAGCTCGACCGCGGTGAAGCCGGCCGCGGCGGCGGCCGCGGGGCGCTCCAGGAGCGGGAGTTCCGTGAAGAGGATCGACAGGTTGACGTTGAAGCGCTGGTCTGCGAAGCCCATCGGGGTGGCGCCCCCTTGCTCACTTGTAATTTCGTATTGCGGAAGTTTGTTTCTGCTTAATGGAAGATTGCCTGGAGTCGCTGAGGGCTGTCAAGGGCCGCCCACGAAAACGCGCCCGCTGCCTGAGCCTTCTTGGCTCTCCGTCCGAGTGCTTGTCGGCGCCCCGCCGATCGCCGCAGGTGCGTCCGTTAAGGTCGTCTCGGGGCGACCGGGACGGCGCGATGCGCAAGGTGTCCCGGATGTGCCCCGCAGGTGCCCGCTCTCTTGGAAGGGTGGGAGAACATGCAGGTCAGAGCCGCTATGGGGGCACAGTGCGATTGAGAGTCGAGTTCACGACCGAGCCCTTCGACCTCGACGAGGCGCCCGCGCACGCACTGGTGGCCCGCGAGGTCGTCGAGGCGGCCGAACTGGACGCGGTGGACGTCGGACCGTTCGGCAACACGGCTGAGGGTGGCGCCGACGCCGTGCTGAGCGCCGTGGACGCCCTGCTGCGCCGGACCCTGGAGTCCGGCGCCACCCGGATCTCGCTCCAGCTCAACGTGATCGGCGAGCACGAGGCCGGCGAGGGCGTCACCAGAGGGGGCGAGAAGTGACCGGTACCGGGGACGAGCCCTTCATCACGGCCGTGAAGCCGCTGGTCGATGCGATGGGCGGCGAGCTGGTCCCGCCGGACGAGGCCGGCCCCGACGACGTCGTGCTCGCCTGGGAGGGTGCCGACGTCGTCGCCGTGCGCCTGCCGCAGCTCGCCGACTCCCTCGACCACATCCTGGCCGCCATGGAGCGCAAGAAGGGCAAGCCCCTCGCCGACCTGGACCGCAAGGCCAAGCAGGAGGTCGTACGCATACTGGAGGCGCGCGGCGCCTTCTCCGTACGGCACGGCGTGGAGACTGTGGCGAGCGCGCTCGGCGTGAGCCGCTTCACGGTCTACAACTACCTCAACCGTGAGAAAGGGAGCTGAGGTCGGGCTCGCTGGGCAACAGGGTCGGATCGCCGGCCCCGGACCGGCCTTGTAACCCGGAATTTTCAACAAAGTGTTGACGCGCTCTTCCGGAGGGCGTTAGCTGGCGGCAGCCCGATCAGTACGAAGGCCGTTCGCGGCCACGGAGGCTCCCGTGACGTCGACTTCCACGCCCCCGGGCCTGGCCCGGTTCAACGCCCTGGAGAAACACGCGGCCTCCGCCGCCCTCCACGAGGCGTGCGCCTCCACGGCATGGGCCGAGCGGCTGCTCGCAGCCCGCCCCTACGCCACCGCCGAAGACCTCTACACCGCCAGTGACGCCGCGATGGCCGAGCTGAGCGCCCAGGACCTCGCCGAGGCCATGGCCGGGCACCCGCCGATCGGCCGTCCGAAGCCGGGCGACCCGACCTCGGCGCGGGAACAGCGTGGCATGGCCGGCGCCTCCGAGGAGCTCAAGGCGCAGATGCTGGAGCTGAACCTGGCGTACCAGGAGAAGTTCGGCCACGTCTTCCTGATCTGCGCCACCGGCCGGACCGGCGAGCAGATGCGCGACGCGGTCGAGGAGCGGATCGGCAACCCGCCGGAGCAGGAGCGGGAGATCGTCCGCACCGAGCTGGGCAAGATCAACCGTATCCGGCTGGCCCGCATCGTCGAAGAAGACTGACGAAGACCGAAGAGGACTGACGCAGCATGAGCACCAGCACCACCGCCTCGGTGTCGACGCACATCCTCGACACCAGCATCGGCCGCCCCGCCCGGGGAGTCGCCGTCCAGCTCTCCGCTCGGCAGGGGCGCGAGGCGGACTGGCAGGCGCTCGGCGGCTCCGCGACCGACGCGGACGGGCGGTGCAAGGACCTGCCGACGCTGCCGGAGGACACCACACACGTACGGCTCGACTTCTCCGTGGAGCCGTACTTCGAAAACAATGTCGAGAACAAGCAAGCCGATGCGCAGCAGGACGCCCCCGCGAATCGGGACAGCGGCCCTGGGGTGTTCTTCCCGGAAGTGGCGATCACCTTCGCCGTCAAGCCCGGCGAGCACTACCACGTACCGCTGCTGCTCAACCCGTTCGGCTACTCCGTTTACCGAGGGAGCTAGCAGAAGATGACAGACGTTTCCCGCCCTGACCGCCCTGTGCTCCTGGGACAGAACCAGTACGGCAAGGCCGAGAACCGAGTCGTGAAGATCACGCGGGACGGCGCCACCCACCACATCAAGGACCTGAACGTCTCCGTGGCGCTCTCCGGCGACATGGACGAGGTCCACTACTCCGGCTCGAACGCCAACGTGCTGCCGACCGACACCACCAAGAACACGGTGTACGCGTTCGCCAAGGAACACGGCATCGAGTCCGCCGAGCAGTTCGGCATCCACCTGGCCCGGCACTTCGTCACGAGCCAGGAGCCGATCAAGACGGCGCGCATCCGCGTCGAGGAGTACGCCTGGGAGCGGATCGAGCACTCCGGGAACGGAGCGCACTCCTTCGTCCGCAAGGGCCAGGAGACCCGGCTGACCCAGGTCACGTACGACGGCGAGTCCTGGGAGGTCGTCTCGGGCCTCAAGGACCTCGTCGTGATGAACTCGACCGACTCCGAGTTCTGGGGCTACGTCAAGGACAAGTACACGACGCTTCCCGAGGCGTACGACCGCATCCTGGCCACCGAGGTCGCCGCCCGCTGGCGCTTCAACTGGTCCGACGACGAGCAGGAGATGCCCCACTGGGAGAACTCCTACGAGCAGGTCAAGAAGCACATGCTGCAGGCCTTCGCCGAGACGTACTCGCTGTCGCTCCAGCAGACCCTCTACCAGATGGGCTCGCGGATCATCGACAGCCGCAGCGAGATCGACGAGGTCCGCTTCTCGCTGCCGAACAAGCACCACTTCCTCGTGGACCTCGAACCCTTCGGGCTGAAGAACGCCACCGAGGACGGTGCTGTGTACTTCGCGGCCGACCGCCCGTACGGCCTGATAGAGGCGACCGTCCTGCGGGACGGCTGCGAGGCGAAGATCCCGGTGGACCTCACCAACCTCTGAGCAACTCCCCATGCGGCACCCGCGGCCCGCCTGTGCGGGCCGCGGCACTCAAATCCCAGGGTCCTGCCGTGCCCACTCCACACAGCGAAAAGGACGCATCATGGCAGCAGACCGGCGCATCGTCATCGAGAACTGTTCGATCGCGACGGTGGACGCCGACGACACCGAGTACGCGAACGGGTACGTGGTCGTCGCCGGCAACCGCATCGAGGCGCTGGGCGCGGGCAAGGCGCCCGAGGGCCTGGAGAACGTCGTACGCAGGATCGACGCCACCGGTCACCTCGTGACCCCCGGCCTGGTCAACACCCACCACCACTACTACCAGTGGATCACCCGGGGCCTGGCCACCGACCACAACCTCTTCGACTGGCTCGTCGCGCTGTACCCGACCTGGGCGCGCATCGACGAGCAGATGGTCCGCGCGGCCGCCGAGGGCTCGCTCGCGATGATGGCCCGGGGCGGTGTCACCACCGCCATGGATCACCACTACGTCTTCCCGCACGGTTCCGGCGACCTGTCCGGCGCGATCATCGGCGCCGCCCGCGACATGGGTGTCCGCTTCACCCTCGCGCGCGGTTCCATGGACCGCAGCGAGAAGAACGGCGGTCTGCCCCCGGACTTCGCCGTCGAGACCCTGGAGGGTGCCCTCGCCGCGACCGAGGAGACCGTGAGGCAGCACCACGACGCCTCCTTCGACGCGATGACCCAGGTCGCCGTGGCGCCCTGCTCGCCCTTCTCCGTGTCCACCGAACTCCTCAAGCAGGGCGCCGAGCTGGCGCGTCGCCTCGGTGTACGGCTGCACACCCACGGCTCGGAGACCGTGGAGGAGGAGCAGTTCTGCAAGGAACTGTTCGGCATGGGCCCGACCGACTACTTCGAGTCCACCGGCTGGCTCGGCGAGGACGTGTGGATGGCGCACTGCGTCCACATGAACGACTCCGACATCGCCGCCTTCGCCCGTACGAAGACGGGTGTCGCCCACTGTCCTTCGTCCAACGCCCGTCTGGCGGCGGGGATCGCGAGGGTCCCGGACATGCTCGCCGCCGGCGTCCCAATCGGCCTCGGCGTCGACGGCACGGCGTCCAACGAGTCCGGCGAACTCCACACCGAACTGCGCAACGCCCTGCTCATCAACCGCCTCGGCGCCCACCGCGAGGCCGCCCTGAACGCCCGTCAGGCGCTGCGCCTCGGGACGTACGGCGGCGCCCAGGTCCTGGGCCGCGCGGGCGAGATCGGCTCCCTGGAACCCGGCAAGCTCGCCGACCTGGTGCTGTGGAACCTGGACACACTGGCCCACGCCTCGATCGCCGACCCGGTGACCGCGCTGGTCTTCGGCGCGGCTGCCCCGGTCACCGCCTCCTTCGTGAACGGCCGCCAGATCGTCGAGGACAACCGGCTGCTCACCGCCGACGAGGATGCGATCGCCCGCTCCACGCGGGCCGAGGCCCAGCGCCTGGCGCGGATCGCCGCGCAGGACTGACCCGTCACCACGCAGGACCGGCCCGTCACCACGCCGGGCTGACCAGTTGAAGATCTCCGGTCGAGGGGGACGGCCCTCGACCGGTGGCCGTGGACCCGAGCGGGGTCCATGGCGGCCGTCTCCGGGGCGCGCATGGACGTGTGCGCCCCGGAACGGCCTCCGCTGCCCTTTTCACGCGCCGGAGTTCCGCCATGCCTTCCCGGCGACCGCGAAGATCGTCCCCGGCTCGGGCGTCTCCACCGACGCCTGGCCGCGGTCCTGCTCAACCTGGTCTCAGCCAAAGCGGCAGGGACCGGGACGCCCAGGACGTGACCCATCCGATGGAGGCGGGAGAGGAGATCGCGAGCGTCACCCCCGCCTGAACGCCTGGCAGGGCTGGGGGTCCGGCAGCCGTCCGGTGAAGTACGACCTCGGCGGCACCCCCATCAGCGTGCGGAAGTCGGACGTCATGTGCGACTGGTCGTAGTAGCCGGTGGCGGCGGCAAGTTCCGCCCAGTCGGCCCGGGGTGCCTCGGTCAGCACCTGACGCACGCGGTCGATTCGGGCGTAGTGCTTCGGGGAGAGACCGACGCCCTCCGAGAAGAGGTTGCGCAACTGCCGCTCGCTGACGGCGAGTTCGCGGGCCACGTCCTTGACCTGTGCGGGGGCGCGGCCCGGCCGCGTCGACAGGGCGTCGACGGCGGACCGCAGCAGGCGGGTGCGCGAGCGGTCGGCCACCGACAGGTCCGGCAGCAGCTCCGTCAGGTACGACACCACCTCCTCCGGTGCCAACCCGACGAGCTCCTCGGCGAGTTGCCGTGCCGTTCCGGTCGGCATCGCGCCCAGCGGCACGGCTCGCCCGACGAGGTCGACCGCCGGTGTGCCGAGCAACGGGCGCACTGTGCCCGGCCCCAGGCTGATCTGGACGCAGGATGCCACCCGCCGGTCGGCGTCCGCGTAGTAGGAGGCACGGGTGCGAGGTCCGATGACCAGGGCGTCATGACGGCCGCCCGCCTCGACCCGTACGACCAACTTCGTCGCCGTGTCCGGCACATGGGCGAACGACGCCGGCAGCTCCTCCCCGACGCCCACCGCCTCGATACCGCTGATCCAGGGACGCAGGGCGGCGGGAACGGTCGGGGCGCGCTCGGCGAGGGCATTCGTCACGCTCCCACGGTAGGCGCACGCCGCACTCGCGCGGGCGTCACAACCGTGCCGGAATTTCCTAGCGACCGGGGGCGGCCGCCCGTCAGCGTTGAGCCCATGATCCTAGTGACCGGTGCCACGGGCACCATCGGCAGTGAAGTGGTACGACAGCTCGCGGCGCGTGGCGAGAAGGTGCGCGCCATGACCCGTGACCCGGCGAAGGCCCAGGTGCCGGCGGGCGTGGAGGTGGTGCGCGGGGACTTCCTCGACCCGGAGTCCGTGGACGCGGCGCTGGCCGGGGCGACGGCCGTGTTCCTGGTGGCCGTACTCGGACCGGCCGACAGTGGGCGGGACGCCCGGCTGGTCGGGCGAGCGCGGACGGTGGGCGTCCGCCGGATCGTGAAGCTCTCCTCCATCGGTACCGGTGATCCCGACTACGGTCCCTTCGGCACCTGGCATCTTCCGGGCGAGCAGGCGCTCCGCGCCGGCGGCTCGGAGTGGACGATCCTGCGTCCCTCGTCCTTCGCCTCGAACACCTTGGGCTGGGCGGAAGCGGTCCGGGCGGGCCGGCCCGTACCCGACATGACCGGAGACGGCCGCCAGGGGGTGGTCGACCCGCGTGACGTATCCGAGGCGGCCGTCGAGGCGCTGACCACCTCCCGGCACTCCGGCCGGACGTACACGCTGACCGGGCCCGAGGCGATCACCGTGTCCGACCAGGCCGCCGAGATCGCCGCCGTCGTGGGACGGCCGGTGGAGACGCTGGACCTCTCGCCGGACCAGATCCGCGAACAGCTGGCGGCCTCGGGGATGGACGCTGCGGCCGTGGAGAGCGTCCTGGGCGGCCTCCTGTTCGCCCGCGAGGGCGGCAATGCGCACGTCACGGACGACGTACGGGAGGCGTTGGGGCGGCCGGCACGGTCCTACCGGGAGTGGGTCGAGGACCACAAGGCCGTCTTCGCGGGGGCCTGACAGGCGGAACGGGCGGCCCAGGCGGCGAGAGGGACCCCGCCGCCTGGGCCGTCCGTCAGGTCCGCGCCCCGCCCCCCGGCCGCGGCACCGCCGTCGACAGGGCCGCGGCGGCCACCGCGATCACCCGGGTGCACATCGCCGAGTCGCGTGCGTCCTGCGACACCGAGCACGAGCCGGAGTCGGCGGACGCGTGGGCGTCCTTGTTCCTCAGAGCCCGAACAGGCTCGGATCGGACGCCAGCTCCTTGAAGTGCTCCCGCGGATCCGCCACCAGCTTGCGCTGCTTGAGGTCCATCAGCCCGCCCACCGCCGTGATCTCGGCCGCCACCGTGCCGTCGGCCTTCCGGATCGTCTGCTCGATGCGGAACGTCTTGCCCTCGCTCCAGTAGAAGGCGCAGGTCACCTCGACCTCGTCGCCCGCCAGTAACTCCCGCCGGTAGCGGATCGTGGTCTCCAGGGCCACCGGGCCCACGCCCTTGCCGATGAGGCCGGCCTGGCTGATCCCGGCGGCCCGGAGCAGCGACCATCGGGCGTGCTCCGCGTAGTTGAGGTACACGCTCTGGTTGAGGTGACCCTGCACGTCCGTCTCGTATCCGCGGACGGTCACCGGGACGGAAAACGGTTCGGTCACGGCTCCCCCTTCTCGTCGTGCTTGTCATGGACGACCTGATCCGTCGATCTTGGCATGCCCATCACGTCTTGGCAGGCCCATCACGTCCGGCGTGGGGACGCCAGCAGGTACCGGTCTCTCGTCCGCGGCTCCGTGTGCTCGCCGACCTGCCAGCCCGCCCCCTCCAGCGTGGCGGCGCAGGCCCGCAGCAGGTCGGTGTCCGGCGCGTGCACGGCGACGGCCTCCGGCTGCGGGGTCGCCCGCACCCGGTAGCCCTCCGCCTCCCGCCCGGCCGGACGGTGACCCGCCGCCTCCAGGGCGAGCGCGGCGGCCTGCACCAGATGCGCGCGCTCCCAGCCGCAGGGCCGGTCCGTCGCGCCGTGCTGGTTGGTCATCCGGCGCAGTTCCAGCAGCCCCTGCCAGGCGCTGTGCACCTCGCGGACGCGGGTGGGACCGGTGTCCGGCTCCTCGTCACAGCCGATGCGGGCGGTGAAGACACCGGCTGCCGGGGCCGGCTCGGCCAAGGGCTCGGCAGCGGCGGTCTCCGGGGGCGCCTCCCGGATCCGGTGCCCCGCCGGCGTGAGGAAGTGGTCGTGCGGCGGCCTCGGATGGCGGAAGGCGAGCCCTCGCTTCACCAGCGCGGCAAGCTGCGTCTCGGTGCCCTTCAGCCGGCCGGTGACCGGATCGGCGGCGTCGACGACACGCCGCTGCGCGGCGGTGGGCGGTCTTGTCACGGCGTGCTCCTCCCCGGCGAACGGCCTGGTCGAAGGGCTCCCGCACTGCCGCGACCAGCAGCACGATCAGCCCGTTCGAAGACTACGACCCGGGTCTGACATTCCACCCGGCGATCACGTGCCGCCCGTGCTCGGTGCTCAGTCGGCACAGTGTTCCGGTCGCCAGCTGGAACAGGGCCCCGCCCGACGGCGGCAGCCCCAGCCGCCGGGCGGTGAGCACCCGCAGGAAGTGACCGTGCGCCACCAGCACCACGACCCCTTCGGTGTTGGCCGACGCCGCGTCCACCTTGGCCAGCATCCGGTCCGCCCGCTCGCCCACCTGGTCCGGACTCTCCCCGGGGTGGTCGGGCGGTCCGGGCGCGACCCCGTCCGTGAAGAGGAACCAGTCCGGCCGGGTGCGCCTGATCTCGACGGTGGTGACGCCCTCGTAGCCGCCGTAGTCCCATTCGCGCAGGTCCGGGTCGACCCGTACGTCGTGCAGTCCGATGAGCTCGGCGGTCTCCCTGGCCCGTTGCAGCGGGCTGACGAACGCGGCCCCGATCCGGTGCGAGCAGATCAGCGGCACCAGGCCCCGTGCCTCCTGCCGACCGCGCTCGGTCAGTGGGACGTCCGTCGAGCCGGTGTGCCGCCCGGATCGCGACCACTCGGTCTCACCGTGCCGGACGAGGAGGAGATCACCCATGCGTCACAGGTTACGAGCCCACCGCTCCGGCTCCGCCGATGCCCGCTCGACCGGCCCTGCAAGGGGCCCGCCGGCAGTGCCTCCCGGAGCCGGCGTCAGGAGCTCGTGAGGACGACGAGTTGCTGGGTCGCCCGGGTCATCGCCACATAGTGGTCGACCGCTCCCTCGATGCCCTCGCCGAACTTCTCCGGGTCGACGAGGACGACCAGGTCGAACTCGAGCCCCTTCGACAGCTCCGGGGTCAGCGACCGGACGCGCGAGGTCGTCCGGAAGGTGGGATCGCCGATGACGCAGGCGATCCCCTCGGCATGCGCGGCCAGCCAGGTGTCGAGGACCGCGTTCAGGTCCGCAGCGGATCCGTGGACGACGGGGACGCCGCTGCTGCGGATGGAGGTCGGCACGTTGGCGTCCGGGAGCGCGGCCCTGATGACCGGCTCGGCTTCCGCCATGATCTCTTCCGGTGTCCGGTAGTTGACGCTCAGGGAGGACAGGTTGATCCGGTCGAACCCGACCCGCTCGAGCCGTTCCTGCCACGACTCCGTGAACCCGTGCCTGGCCTGGGCCCGGTCCCCGACGATGGTGAAGCTCCGGGACGGGCAGCGCAGCAGCAGCATCTGCCACTGGGCGTCGGTCAGTTCCTGGGCCTCGTCCACGACGATGTGCGCGAACGGGCCGGCGAGCAGGTCAGGGTCGGTGCCGGGCAGTCCGGTCTCGTCGACCAGGGCGTCCTGCAGGTCCTGTCCGTGCAGCATCGTCACGGCGCCTTCGCCGTCGTCGTCGGCCGCGAGCAGGGTGTCGACGACCTTGGCCATCTGCTCGCGTTCGGCGGCGACGGAAGCCTTGCGCCGACGCTCACGCAGTGCCGCCTCCGGGTCGCCGAGCCGCTGCCGTGCCGCGTCCAGGAGCGGCAGGTCGGACACCGTCCAGGCCTGGGCGTCCGCACGCTGCAGCAGCCGTACTTCGTCGGGGCCGAGCCAGGGAGCGCACTTGCGCAGGTAGGCGGGTACCGACCACAGGTCTCCGACGAGGTCGGCCGCTTCGAGCAGTGGCCACGCGCGGTTGAAGGCCGTGAGCAGTTCCCTGTTCCGCCGCAGCGACTTGCGCAGCAGTTCGGGTGGGACGTCGTCGCCGTCGTGCTTGTCCACCAGGATCGTGAGCAGTTCCTCCAGGACCTGGTCACGCGCGTCGTTGTGCGGAGTGCCGGGTTCCGCCCCTTCGAAGGCCACGGCCCAGTCGTCGGCGCTCAGCGGGATGTCGGACCAGTGGGTCGTGACGGTCATCCCCTTGGCGGGCGGCTCCTCGTAGAACCTGACGGCCGCCTCGATCGCCTCCACCAGGTCCGCGGACGACTTCAGGCGGGCCACCTCCGGGTCGGCCTCGACCGCCGCCGCGGCTCCCTCGGCGACGAGGTCCCGCAGGGTGCAGGTCTGCACGCCCTCCTCTCCGAGGCTGGGGAGGACGTCGGCGACGTAGGCGAGGTAGGGCCGGTGCGGGCCGACGAACAGCACCCCGCCCCGGCGGTGACCGAGGCGGGGGTCGGCGTAGAGGAGGTAGGCGGAGCGGTGCAGGGCGACGACGGTCTTTCCCGTACCCGGACCGCCGTCGACGACGAGGGCGCCGCGGGATCCCGCTCGGATGATGGCGTCCTGGTCGGCCTGGATGGTGCCGAGCACGTCTCGCATCCGTGACGACCGGTTGCTGCCCAGGCTGGCGATGAAGGCGGACTGGTCGTCGAGCGCGGCGTGCCCGACGAGCCCGTCCGGGGTGAACACCTCGTCCCAGTAGTCGCTGATCCGGCCGCCGGTCCAGCGGTACCTGCGGCGGCTCGCCAGACCCATCGGGTTGGCGTGGGTGGCTCCGAAGAACGGCTCCGCCGCGGGGGAGCGCCAGTCGAGCAGCAGCCGTCGGCCCTCGCTGTCGGTGAGGCCGAGACGGCCGACGTACACGGGCTCGGGGTCGTCCGCGCCGACCATGTGTCCGAGGCACAGGTCCAGACCGAAGCGGCGCAGGGCGCGCAGGCGAGCGGTCAGCCGGTGGATCTCCGTGTCCCGGTCCATCGCCTGCCGGCCCAGGCCGCCGGGCGCCCTGCGCTCGGCGTCGAGGTGGTCGGACACTTCGGCGATCGACTGCTCCAGGCACTCCGCGACGGCCGCGAAGTGCTGCTCGTCGCGGCCGATCAGCGCCGGGTCCGCCTTGGAGGAGAGGCGGTCGGGAAGGTCGAACGCGCTGGTGGTCAGGGGGTTCATGTCATCACTCCGCTATGAGGTCGCTTGCGACCAGTGCGCACCGCAGGGCGTCCGGACCGGACTGACGATTCTGGTGGCACGACGAGCGACGCTACGCCTGACGTGGACTCCATGGCCGTTGCCGGATCAGGTCGCCAGGGTGCGCAGGTTCTCGTGTTCCGGGTCCTGGCTCGACGATCCCGCTTGGTTCACCCGGACATGGGATGCCTTTCCCGGCCGACCGCGTCGAGCAGCAGCTTGGCGGCCACTGTCGCCCCGTCGGTACGGATGGTGCCGGCCACGGCCCTCGCCCGTGCGCCGGTCTCGGGAGCCAGGGCCGCTTCGAGGGCTGCCGACAGGGACTCGAACGTCGGAGCCGGACCGTCGTGTGCGGCACCGATGCCCAGCTCGGCCACCCGGCCGGCCCAGTACGGCTGGTCCGCGATCTGGGGAACCACGACCTGGGGCGCGCCGGCCCCGGCGGCCGTCGTCGTCGTCCCCGCGCCGCCGTGGTGCACGACCGCGGCCACCCGGCCGAACAGTGCCTGATGGTTGACCTCGCCGACGGGGAGGCAGTCGGCGAGGTCGTCGATCAGACCCAGGTCGGCCCAGCCCTGGGAGACGAGGGCGCGGCGGCCCTGCGCACGGACCGCCTCGATGGCCACCCGGGCGGCGTCCGGTGACGCGCCCATGGGCATGCTGCCGAAGCCCACGTACACCGGTGGTGTGCCGGCGTCCAGGAACGCCGTCACCTCGGTCGGGAGCGGGCGCTCGTCCGGCAGAGTCCACGCGCCGGTCTGTACGACGTCGAGGTCGGGCGTCTCCTGCCAGGGGTCCAGGGTCGGGTCCGTCGCCAGCCACGGCCGGTCCCCGATGACGTAGTCGCGGACGTCGGCCACCGGGGGCAGGCCGATCGACGCCCGGTTGGTGTTGAGCGCCTCACCGAACAGGGTGTTGATGCTCCGGGCGTCCAGGTCCCACAGCACCCTGGTGTCGGTCACCTCCGGCGGGAGCGGCCGGCCCGGATACGCCAGCGGCCGGCGCCGTGGCGACGGCAGGGTGAGCTGCTGGAAGGTCACGGACACGGAGGGGATGCCCAGTTTCTCGGCCACCGACCGCGCTCCGGCCGCCGCCGAGATCATGCCGGTCGACACCAGCACGTCGCATCCCTCGGCCGCCGCGGTGACCGCGTCCAACTGGGCGGCGATCACTTCGGCGGCGCGCTGAGGGAGGGACGACGGCGGCGGCGCCGCCTTCGTCAGCGCGCGCGCCGACGGACCGACGGGCAGCAGCGGCACGCCGACACCGGCCAGCAGCTTCGCGAACTCCTCGTCCGCCGGCGCGCACACCCGAACCTCCGCGCCGAGTTCCCGCAACCGCACCGCGAGTCCCGCCATCGGTTGGACGTCCCCGCGCGACCCGTACGTCGACAACAACACGCGCACTTCGCGGCTCCCAGTTCTCCGTGGATTTCCAGCTCAGGTCGGCGATTCTGCGGCATGACCGGGGCCTTGCCGCAAGCCCCCCGGTGCGCTATACGTTGAGAGTGGTGGGGAGTGCGTGACGCCACCGCCCTCAGCGCTACTGCCGGTACCCACTCAGGAACCGCCCGATCCGCCCGATGGCCGCCTCCAGGTCGTCCGCGTAGGGGAGGGTCAGGATGCGGAAGTGGTCGGGGGTCGGCCAGTTGAAGCCGGTGCCCTGCACCACCTGGATCTTCTCCCGCAGCAGCAGGTCGAGGACGAACCTCTCGTCGTCGTGGATCTTGTGCACCTTGGGGTCGAGACGCGGGAAGGCGTACAGCGCGCCCTTCGGCTTCACGCACGACACACCGGGGATCTCGTTGAGCTTCTCCCAGGCCACGGTCCGCTGCTCGTGCAGGCGCCCGCCCGGCGTGGTCAGCTCGCGGATGGACTGCCGGCCGCCGAGCGCGGCCTGGATGGCGTACTGCGCGGGAGCGTTGGCGCACAGCCGCATGGAGGCCAGCATCGTCAGGCCCTCCAGGTAGTCGCGGGCGTGCTGCCGGGGACCGGTGACGACCATCCAGCCCGAGCGGAAGCCGGCCACCCGGTACGTCTTCGACAGGCCGCAGAAGGTCAGGACGACGAGGTCGGGGGCGAGGGCCGCGGCCGAGTGGTGCACGGCGTCGTCGTACAGGATCTGGTCGTAGATCTCGTCGGCGAAGACCAGCAGGCCGTGCCGGCGGGCCAGGTCGAGGATGCCCTCGACGATCTCCTTCGGGTAGACCGCGCCGGTCGGGTTGTTCGGGTTGATGATGACCACGGCCTTGGTGCGGTCCGTGATCTTCGACGCCATGTCGGCCAGGTCCGGGTACCAGTCGGCCTGTTCGTCGCACAGGTAGTGGACGGCCTTGCCGCCGGCGAGGGTGGTCACCGCCGTCCACAGGGGGAAGTCCGGGGCGGGGATGAGGACTTCGTCGCCGTCCTCGAGCAGCGCCTGTACGGCCATCGAGACCAGCTCGGAGACGCCGTTGCCGAGGAAGACGTCGTCGACGCCGACCTCCAGGCCGAGCGTCTGGTAGCGCTGGGCGACCGCCCGGCGGGCGGAGAGGACACCGCGCGAGTCGGTGTAGCCGTGCGCCTGGGGCAGCATCCGGATCATGTCCTGGACGATCTCCTCCGGCGCCTCGAAGCCGAACAGCGCGGGGTTGCCGGTGTTCAGCCGCAGCACGCTGTGGCCCGCCTCCTCCAGCGCGTCGGCGTGCTCGATCACCGGACCGCGGATCTCGTAACAGACCTCGCTCAGCTTGCTCGACTGCCGGAACTCCATGCGCTTACGCCCCTCCGGTTGTGGTGTTGCTTGGTTTTACCAAGTTCGAGCTTGGAAAGTCCAACAACATGTCTACACTGCGTCGCATGTCACCTCGCCGCAGCTACGACCAGTACTGTTCCGCCGCCCGGGCGCTCGATGTCGTCGGCGACCGCTGGACGCTCCTGATCGTCCGGGAGCTGCTCGCCGGTCCGCGCCGCTACACCGACCTGCACGCCGACCTGCCGGGCGTCAGCACGGACGTACTCGCCTCGCGGCTGAAGGACATGGAACGGGACGGCCTCACGACCCGGCGCAGGCTGCCGCCGCCCGGTGCGGCGTACGTGTACGAACTGACCGGACGGGGCCGCGAGTTGCTGCCGGTGCTCCAGGCCCTGGGCCGCTGGGGGCAGGCCGAGCTGGGCGAGCGGCGGTCCACGGACGCCGTACGGGCGCACTGGTTCGCGCTGCCGCTTCTCCGGGCGCTGGACGGCGAAGGTCTCGTCGAAGTGCGGCTCGAGGAGGGTGAGTTCCATCTGTACGTCGGTGCCGAGGACGGTCCCGTGTACGGCGACGGGCCCGCTCCCGCGGAGCCCGACGCGCGGCTGGTCCTGGACACCGGCACCTGCCTGGCGGTCGGCCGCGGCGAGGTGAGCGTGCCGGACGCGGTGCGCGCCGGTCGTATCGAGGTGACGGGCGAGAGCACTCTCGCGAAGGCACTGCGCGAGGCCTGAACGCGAAGAGACCCGCCGTGCCGAAGCACAACGGGCCTCTTGACGTCCGTCAGGCGCCTGGCGGAACCCGCGACGGCCGCCCCGACCCGCGCGTCAGCGAGTACCCGCCGACCCCCGCGAGCGCGGCCAGCACGCCGCCGAGTGCGGTCCACACCCACCGGTCGGACCACCAGCCGGAGGACCAGCCGTCGTCCGGCTCGATGCTGGACAGCACGGCGGAGCCGGACGCGCCGTCCTCGCCGGCCTCGGAGGTGACCGCGACTCCCGGCACCAGGGGCTCGGCGAGCGAGCCGTCCACCGCGGCCGAACCGCCGATGTCCTTGGAGTCGACCCGGAGCTCGGTCTCGACCGGCAGGCCCAGGTCGGCCGTCGTCAGGCCGACGGCCGTGAGGCGCACGTAGTACGTCCCGGGCAGCGGGTCGTTCGCCCACGGCTCCGACCAGGCGCGGACCGTGCGCAGGACGCAGGCCAGCTCCACGGAGGCCGTGTCCGCCGCCGCGGTACGCGTCTGCGCCCCGTACTGGCAGGCCTGGCGGCGCCGCAGACCGTCGTACACGTCGATCTGCCAGGTCTCGGCGGCGTGCGTCTCGGGCAGCTTCACCGTCGCCTTGACGGTGGGGCGCTGTCCGGCGTCCGCGGGGAACGACCAGTACAGGTAGTCGCCCGCGGAACCGTTCGCGGTGGCCGTCTGCCCCTGCTCGATCTCGGTGGCCGTCCGGAAGGAGGTGCCCGCCTCGGTGGGCGCCCCGCCGTCCGTAGAAGCCGAGGGAGACGGTGAGGAGTCGGCCGCGGCCGGGGCGACCGCGAGGCCGAGCATCAGCAGGGAAGCGCTCAACGCGCGGGTGATGCGCATCAGTTGGTCCTCCAGACCGCGAGCCGCCAGCGTGACAGCCAGCCCCAGACCAGACCGGCGAGGAAGCCGGTGAGGATCAGCGCGCCGAGCAGCCACCAGCCGCGCCCGAGGCCGAACGAGGCCACGTCGCTCGCCGACGACGGCCCGTCCACCACGTCCACGGTCAGCTCCAGCGGCAGACCCGGCGTGGTCTTCACACCGGAGGCGGCGGAGAAGGAGTTGGTGACCTGGAGGCACACCGTCTCGGCCGGCGCGTCCTCGTCGTCGCTCTCCGCCTCGGGGTACCGCAGCCCCGTCGAGACCACGTCGGTGCGGCCGTCGCCCGCGGCCTCGCCGCGCACGATCTCCCGGCCGTGCACCGTGACCGCCCGCAACAGCACCCCGTAGGAGGGGTTCACGGCCCGGTCGGCCCCCACGCTCACCGAGGCGCGCAGCTCCTGGCCGGGCTCGACGTCCACCCGGTACCAGCGCTGCTGCCCGAACTCCTCGCGGTCGGTGTACAGGCCGGACTTCACGGTCGGTGCCTCGGCGCACTCGGCGGCACCGTCCACCGCCACCGGCGTCACCACCGGATCGGCGGCGCGGTCCACCAACTGGTTGACACGGTCGGTGAGTTCGTCGGTGTGCTCCACCGAGGTGTACGTCCCGCCGGTCGCCTCCGCGATGCAGCTGAGCTGCTGCCGCATCTTGGCGTTCGGGACCAGACCGAGGGTGTCGATGGTCAGCCCGATGCCCTTGGCGGCGATCTCGCGGGCCACCTCGCACGGGTCGAGCGGGGCGCAGGTGTCCTCGCCGTCACTGATCAGCACGATCCGCTTGGAGCCGTCGCCGTCGAAGTCGCCGGCCGCCTTGAGGAGGGCGGGGCCGATCGGCGTCCAGCCGGTGGGGGCGAGGGTCGCCACCGCGGTCTTGGCCTCGGTACGGTCCAGCGGACCGACCGGGTAGAGCTGCGCGGTGTCCTTGCAGCCCGTCTTCTGGTTGTCGCCGGGGTAGTTGGCGCCGAGGGTCCGGATGCCCAGGTCGACGTCCTCGGGCGTGGCGTCCAGCACCTCGTTGAACGCCTGCTTCGCGGCCGCCATCCGCGTCCCGCCGTCGATGTCCCGGGTCCGCATGGAGCCGCTGACGTCGAGGACGAGGTCGACCTGGGGCGTGGTCTCGCCGGTCGGTTCGCCGGCGAGGGCCGCGACCGGGAAGGCGATCCCGGCCGTCAGGGCGGCGAGCAGGGCGCACACTCCTGCCGCCAGCCGTTTACTTGTGATCATCGGCGGATCCTATTGATCAGGGGTGCCGCGCTCCAAAACGGCCGCTCGGAGAAGGGGATCCGGCACCTCGGAGCAGGGGTTCGGCAGACCGGTCCACTGATCGCCGGGCGTGCCGGGGGACAGCCGCATCAGCGTCAACGCCTTGGCCGGCAGCGGCTCTTCGAGCAGTGCGGCGAGATCGGGCGTGCGCGGAAGGTCGCGTACGGCCGTCTCCAGTGCGCCCCGCAACGCCGCACCCGAGCCCGCCGTACCGGCCAGTGCCCCGGCCACCAGTGAACCGAACAGCTTGCGGCGCAGGGCCGTTTCGTCGTCCGTGACGATCCGTCCGGTCAGTTCGGGGACCGGGATGCCGTGCCGGGCCAGCCGGGCCGGGCTGACGCGGATGTCGGCGAGGTCGCGGTAGACCAGGCGCAGCGGGGCGCCGGTCGCGGACAGGACCACGAGGAGGTTCTGCCCGTGCGCCTCCAGGGCCACGCCCAGCTCGAGGAGGCGCAGGCCCACCGTGAGGGCGAGGCGGGTGAAGTCGGCCAGCCAGGCGGGGGAGTCGGGCAGTCGGGTGGTGGCGAGAGCGGCCACCGGCAGGACTCGCTCGCCGAGGTCCGTCGCCGCGTAATCCTGCGGCGACTCGCGCAGCACCGCCGCCAGGTCAGGGGTGTTGGCCGTGACCGCGCCCAGGGTGCGGGTGACGTGCAACAGGCCGTCCATGCGCGCCGCCAGCGCCTGCGCGAACGCCGACAAGGTCGCCGACAGGGTGATCGAGTAGACGGAGATGTCCCGCACCGAGGAGGTCAGCCGGGCGCTCAGCGCGGTCTTGACGTGCGGCCCGTCCGGCAGCGCGAGGGTGCGCAGGGCCATCAGGGGGTGAGCCGAGAGCCCCTCCTCGCACGGACGCTTGAGCACATGCTCCGCCTGCCACGGATGCACCGGCACCAGCAGCCGCACCCCGTCCCGCATGTCGTCCGGCCAGTCACCCGTCACCAGGCACTCGCCCGCCGGAACGGGCACCAGCCCCAGCCGGACCACCGGCCCGTGTTCGGGTCCGTAGGCGAGCTGCTCGGCCACCGAGAAGCCGGGCCGGGAACGGCAGCCCGGATGGAACGGATGCCCGTCGACCACCCGCTGCTCCCACTCCCAGTCGCGCGCCGGCCACTCTTCCGAGTGGGCCGGCCGACCGGCCCGCGACAGCGCCAACGACGCCACGCTGTGGCCGAGTTCGGCGGCGAACTCCCCGCCGTGCGCCACGGCGAGGTCGCTCATCAGCCGCGCAGGATCGTCGTACGACAGGTCGCCGAGCCGCACCTCGGTGACGTACGCGGCGGTGGCGTACGGGTCCGGGTGCGGGCCGCGCAGCCGGCGGCCGTCACAGAGGCGCACGGCGAGCCCCTGCCGGCCGGCCGCGCGGCCCGCGACCCACGGCAGCGGCTCATGGGCGAGCGCCCGCCACAGCCGGGTCAGCACGGCCGCCCGGGCGCCCGGCAGCTCGGCCGCGTACCGCGGCACGAGGTCGGGACGTACGGCGGCCAGCTCGCCGGCGACCTCGGCCTCGGCGGTGAAGGGACGGTGCACGGGCCAGCTCCTCGGGTACGAAAGGGATGTCACGACAGGCGGTGACGACAGACATACTGATCGTCTCCGCCCGAACGGACCGTAGAGAACGAGTGGAACGCGTGGATCTCATCCCCCCGCCCGCCGCCGACGACGCCGCACCGCGCGACGACCTGGCGGACCGCGCCGACGCGTACGCGGCGGCGCCCCTTCTGAACTGCCTGCTGCGGGAGGTGGCCGAACCCCTCCCGCGAACCTGCGAACCCGGCGAACACCGGGTGCACCGACTGCCGGGGGGCAGACTGCTGCGCGTACGCGGGGAGCGGCGCCCCGCCGCACCCGAGGTGTGCACGGCGGACGGCTGGCAGCCCGTCAGCCACCCCGAACTCGTCAAACTCGTCGCCGAGGAACTGGTCCGTCACACCGGCCTGTCCAACCACGAACTGCCCGCCGAGATGATCGACAGTCGGGACGCGGTGGCCGCGCTCCTCACCGCCCGCGCCCGGGCGACGGCACCCGAGGACCCGTACCTGCTCTCCGAGCAGGCCCTCATCACCGGCCACCCCCACCACCCGGCGCCCAAGGCCCGCGGCGGCGGCCCCGCCGCAGGCTGGCTGCCGTACGCCCCCGAGGCACACGCCCGCTTCCCGCTGACGCTGCTCGGGCTGCGCGCGGACACGGTCGTCGAGGAGGGCGACACCTCGCCCCTCGACGCGCTCGGCGAGGCCCCGCCCGGCTACCGGCTGCTGCCGGCCCACCCCTGGCAGCTCGACCTCGTCGCCCGCGACCTCGCCCCGGCCTTCGCCGACGGCCGCCTGGTCCACCTGGGCACGACCGCCTTCACGGTTTGGCCGACTGCCGCGATCCGCACGCTGTACGCGCCCGAACGCGACCTCTTCCTGAAGTTCAGCCTCGATGTGCGCATCACGAACGACATCCGCCGGCTGTGGTGCCACGACCTGCGGAGAATGCGCCGCACCGACACGGCGGCGCGCGAGGCGTTCGCGGCGGTCGACGGCCCGGCGGCCTGGCTCGGCGACAACGGCTACCGCACCGCGGACTTCGCCTTCGAGGAACTCGCCGTCCTGGTCCGCGACGGACTGCGCGACCGGGTGGTGCCCGGCGCGACCCCGCTGCTGGCCGCCGCGCTGGTGGAGGGCTTCGACGGCAACCCGCTCGTCGCCGCCGCGGACCCGGCGGCCTGGTGGCAGGCCTATCTCGCCCATGTCGTGCCCCCGGCCCTGGCGGCCTTCGCCGACCACGGCGTCGTACTCGAAGCGCACCTGCAGAACACGCTGGTCGCCGTCGACGCCGACGGAACACCCGTGCAGGCGCTGTTCCGGGACTCCGAGGGCGTGAAGCTGCTGCCGGAGGTGTCCCGGGCGGTCGGCTGGGAGCGGCTGGTGTACTGCCTGGTCGTCAACCACCTCTGCGAGGTCGCCCGGGCGCTGGCCGAACACCACCCCGGCCTCGACCCCTGGCCCGCCGCCCGCCGCGAACTGTCCCGGCACGACCTCCCCGAGATCGCCGCCCTGCTCGCCTCGCCCACCCTGCCCGGCAAGACCAACCTCCTGCTGCGCTGGACCGGCGCGGACGGCGCCGACGCCCGCTACCTGCCGCTGCCCAACCCCCTGGCGGGGTGAGAGCTGGCATACCCTGGCCGGTGTGCTGCGCGATGTGACTGCTGTTCGATACGTGAACCCGTTGCGGTCCGGCGGCTCCGTGCCCGGAGTCGTCGAGGCCGACGACCTGGGGACGTACGTCGTCAAGTTCACCGGCTCCGCTCAGGGCCGCAAGGCGCTGGTCGCCGAGGTGATCGTGGGCGAGCTGGCCCGCGCCCTCGGACTGCGCTTCCCCGAGCTGGTCCTCGTCCACTTCGACCCCGCGATCGCCGACCACGAGCCGCACCAGGAGGTGCGAGAGCTCCACGGCTCGAGCGCGGGACTCAATCTCGGCATGGACTACCTGCCGGGTGCGAAGGACTTCACGCCGGAGATCGCCAAGACCTTCCCCGTCGACCCGCTGGAGGCCGGCAAGGTCGTCTGGCTGGACGCCCTGACGGTCAACGTGGACCGCACGGTCCACAGCTCCAACCTCATGATCTGGCCCACCTTCGGGACCGTACCGCCGCGCCTGTGGCTCATCGATCACGGGGCCGCGCTCGTCTTCCACCACCGCTGGGACGGGTCGGATCCCGAGAAGGCGTACGACTTCCGGCACCACGCGCTCGGCCACTACGCGCCGGACGTGCGGGCGGCCGACGCCGAGCTGGCACCCCGGGTGACGCTCGACCTGCTGCGCGCGGTCACTAAGGCGGTCCCGGACGCCTGGCTGGCCGCCGAGGAGGGTTTCGCGACCCCGGACGACGTCCGCGAGGCGTACGTCGACTACCTCCACGCGCGCGTGCGGGCGTCCGCGGCCTGGCTCCCCACTCACTTTCCCACCCGGGAGGAACTCGCCGCCGAGGAGGCCCTCCGGGCGGCGAAGACACAGCGAGGCCGGCCGAACTGGCTCAAGCGGGTCCCCGACCTGCACGGCAAACCGGCGGCGGAACAGGATTGGTCGGTGCACCTCGGATGACGGATGTTCAGCGGGTCGAGATCGAGTACTGCACCCAGTGCCGCTGGCTGCCGCGTGCCGCCTGGCTGGCGCAGGAGCTGCTGACGACCTTCGAGACCGAGCTCACGGAGCTGTCCCTGAAGCCCGGCAAGGGCGGGATCTTCGTGGTCAGGGTCAACGACGAGGTCGTCTGGGACCGCCGTGAGCAGGGCTTCCCCGAGCCGACCGCCGTGAAGCAGGCCGTACGCGACCGAGTGGCCCCGGGAAAGTCCCTGGGCCACTCGGACAAGTGAGGCTCTAGCCTCGCAGCTGCTCGTACGCCGGCAGTGTCAGGAAGTCCGCGTAGTCCTCGTCGAGGGCGACCTCCAGGAGCAGGTCGTGGGCCTGCTGCCAGTGACCGGCGGCGAAGGCCTCCTCGCCGAGTTCGCTCCTGATGTTCCGGAGTTCCTCGGCGGCGACCTCGCGGGCCAGCTCCGGCGTCGCCTTCACGGTGTTCCCCGCGTGCTCGAACTCGACGCCCGCGTTGATCCACTGCCAGATCTGGGAGCGGGAGATCTCTGCGGTCGCCGCGTCCTCCATCAGGTTGAAGATGGCGACCGCGCCGAGACCGCGCAGCCAGGCCTCGATGTAACGGATGCCGACCTGGACGGCGTTGACGAGACCGTCGTACGTCGGCCTGGCGTCGAGGGAGTCGACGGCGATCAGGTCGGCCGCCTTGACGTCGACGTCCTCGCGCAGCCGGTCCTTCTGGTTCGGCTTGTCGCCGAGGACCGCGTCGAAGGAGGCCATGGCGATCGGCACCAGGTCCGGGTGGGCCACCCACGACCCGTCGAAACCGTCGTGCGCCTCGCGGTCCTTGTCGGCCTTCACCTTCTCGAACGCGACCTTGTTGACCTCCTCGTCGCGGCGGGAGGGGATGAACGCCGCCATGCCGCCGATCGCGTGCGCGCCACGCTTGTGGCAGGTACGGACGAGGAGTTCGGTGTACGCGCGCATGAACGGGGCCGTCATCGTCACGGCGTTGCGGTCCGGCAGGACGAACTTGGCGCCGCCGTCACGGAAGTTCTTGACGATGGAGAACAGGTAGTCCCAGCGGCCGGCGTTCAACCCGGAGGCGTGGTCCCGGAGTTCGTAGAGGATCTCCTCCATCTCGTACGCGGCCGTGATCGTCTCGATGAGCACGGTGGCGCGGACGGTGCCCTGCGGGATGCCGACGTAGTCCTGCGCGAAGACGAACACGTCGTTCCAGAGGCGGGCTTCGAGATGGGACTCGGTCTTCGGGAGGTAGAAGTACGGGCCCTTGCCGAGGTCGAGCAGCCGCTGGGCGTTGTGGAAGAAGTACAGGCCGAAGTCGACGAGGGCGCCGGGGACCTGGCTGCCGTCGGCGGCGACGAGGTGCCGCTCGCTCAGGTGCCAGCCGCGCGGGCGCATGACGACGGTGGCGAGTTCGGCGTCGTCCTTGAGGGCGTACGACTTGCCGGACCTCGGGTCGGTGAAGTCGATGTTCCGGGTGTAGGCGTCGGTCAGGTTGATCTGACCGAGGACGACGTTCTCCCAGGTCGGCGCCGAGGCGTCCTCGAAGTCCGCGAGCCAGACCTTGGCGCCCGAGTTGAGGGCGTTGATGGTCATCTTGCGGTCGGTGGGGCCGGTGATCTCGACCCGGCGGTCGTCCAGGGCCGCGGGGGAGGGGGCCACCTTCCAGGAGTCGTCCGCGCGGATCGCGGCGGTCTCCGGCAGGAAGTCGAGCGTGGAGGTGCGGGCGATATCGGCGCGGCGCTCCGCACGGCGGGCGAGGAGCTCGTCACGCCGGGGCGTGAACCGGCGGTGCAGCTCGGCCACGAAGGCGAGGGCCGCGCCGGTGAGGACCTCCTCCTGCCGGGGCAGGGGCTCGGCGTCGACGATGGCCAGCGGGGACGGCGCTGGTGCGGACATGAGCGGTCACTTCCTTCAGCGAGCGTGGCACCGGGTGCCAGTCGACCACGGTACGGCGGTGGACGCCCGGGAGCAGGGCGGGCGCTTCTGAACAGTGGATACTAGTTTCCTCATCGTGGAACTTCAATGGTTTGTTGATGTCGAGATTCTCCGGGTCGAGGCAAGGTGGCGCTCGGTGCCACCACGCTCACTCAAGGTGCTTCAGGTCCGCGGCGGTGTCGATGTCGTACGGCTGAGCCACGTCCCCGCACTCGACGAGCGTGATCGCCTCCTCGTGCGCCCTCAGGTAGGCGCGTGCCCCCCGGTCGCCGGTCGCAGTCGCCGTGATGCCCGCCCAGTGCGAGACACCGAAGAGGACCGGGTGGCCGCGTACGCCGTCGTAGGCGGCGGAGACCAGCGACTCCCGGGACTCGTACGCGGCGAGCACGCGGCCGACCGCCTCCGCCCCGATGCCGGGCTGGTCGACGAGCGAGACGAGCGCGGCCCCCGCGCCCGTACCCGTGAGCGAGTCGAGCCCGGCGCGCAGGGACGAACCCATGCCGTCGGCCCAGTCGGGGTTCTCCACGAGCACGCAGTCACCGAGCTCCGCCCGCTCCCGGACGGCGGCGGCCCCGGCCCCCAGGACCACGTGGACCCGGGTACAGCCGGCCGCGCGCAGCACGCCGACCGCGTACTCGACCAGCGGCCGCCCTCGGTGTTCGAGCAGCGCCTTGGGGCGTCCGCCGAGCCGGCGCCCGCCACCCGCGGCGAGGAGCAGCCCGGCCACCTGCTGTGCGTTGTCAGTCATGTGTCCTGCATACCTGACGCTCCGGCAGGCGCCCGGTTCCCATGGGCTGAATTTCGGTCCGCGCAGTGGCGCATCCGGTGCGGGGTGGCGTTTACTGACCCGCGTCCCCCGGCGCCCGACCAGCGCGCGGGGAGGCGCGGCGGGATCGGAGAACGTGCGGGCGCGCGACGGCGTGCGAGGGGGAGAGCTGTGTTGCGGAGCTTGGGGCAGAGACCGGTGAGCGGCAGCGACGAGGACCTGAGAGTGGCGGAGCTGCGGACCGCGGTGTCCCGGCTGCGCCGCCAACTCGCAGCGCACCCCGCCGAGTTCCCCGACCGTGGCATCGCCGAGGACGAACTCGCCGCGTTGGCCGCGATGACGATCGAGGGGGCGCCCGAGATTCCGCGGCTGCGGCGGTCCCTGCTGGTGATCGCGGGGGCGATCGGGTCGGTGAGCGCACTGTCCCGGGGGCTGTCGGAGGTGCGCGACGCGGTGGAGGGGTTCGGGGAACCGCCGCGGCGCTGAGGGCCCTCGGGCGGCCGGGTGGGATGTGCGTCGAGGTCGCGGTGGACCTCGGGCGGAGCGGGTGCCTCCGTCGGCCGCGGTCATGGGGCGGCGCGTCCCCCGACGAGGCGCGGCTGCATCGCCCTCGCCGTGCTCTTCCCGAGCGGGAGTGCGAGCAGCGCGGGCCGCGGGAAGTCCGCGGTCGAGCAGGGGCGGGACCGTGTCCGCGCATCCCCTGCGGGTGCGGGTGTGGGTGCGGGAGCGGTCGCGGACTTGGTCGTGGACCTGTGGCCGGACCCGGCCGCCGTCCTGCGGACGGTGCCCGTCTTCGGTGCGAGCCCGCTCCGGCGGCAATTTCGTACAGCCGTGTGTCGGCCGCGCCCGGCCGCCGTTCGCGAGGGCCGGCCACGTGGGGTAGGAGTGTCGCTCCGGCCTCCGCCCGAGTGCCGAGGTCAGGAGCGGGTCGACGGTCAGGTCCTCGAAGCGCTGATGGGCGCCCGCCGCTCGACGCCCCGGGGGCCCGGCCCATCGGGCGCGGCAGCCGCGTCGCCCGGCCGATGCCGCCGGTGGAGCGTCAGGCAGCCGGTGGACGGTCAGGCAGCCGGGCCGCCCGAACTCGCCAGCACCTCCGACAGCTCCGCCGCCACCTGCTGGAGCACCGGCACGATCTTCTCCGTCGCCGCCTCCGTGACCCGGCCCGCCGGACCCGAGATGGAAATGGCCGCCAGGGTGGGGGAGTTGGGGACGGACACCGCGAGGCAGCGGACGCCGATCTCCTGTTCGTTGTCGTCGACCGCGTAGCCCCGGCGCCGCACGTCCTCCAGTGCCGCGAGGAAGCCCTCCGGTGTGGTGATCGTCTTCTCCGTCGCGGCCGGCATGCCGGTGCGGGCCAGCAGGGCGCGCACCTCGCCGTCCGGGGTGTTGGCGAGCAGGGCCTTGCCGACGCCCGTCGAGTGCGGCAGGACGCGCCGGCCGACCTCGGTGAACATGCGCATCGTGTGCTTCGACGGCACCTGCGCCACGTAGACGATCTCGTCGCCGTCCAGCAGTGCCATGTTCGCCGTCTCGCCGGTCTCCTCGACCAGCCGGGCGAGATGGGGGCGCGCCCAGGTGCCGAGCAGACGGGAGGCGGACTCGCCGAGGCGGATCAGCCGCGGGCCGAGCGCATAGCGGCGGTTGGCCTGCTGGCGTACGTAGCCGCAGACCACCAGGGTGCGCATCAGGCGGTGGATGGTGGGCAGGGGCAGCCCGCTGCTCGCGGAGAGCTCGCTGAGACCGACTTCGCCGCCCGCGTCCGCCATTCGTTCCAGCAGATCGAAGGCGCGCTCGAGGGACTGGACTCCGCCGCTGGCGGACTTCGCGGAGTCGGTGGTGCTGGCGCTGGACGTCGGCACGGCGCGTTCCTTTCGGGACAGGCGGGAAGAGCAGAAGCCTACCCGTCGGTCGGTTGACTCCCTGTTGATGCGTAGCTACGTTCTGCCTGTCGGAAGGATAATTCCGTCTTGTGGAAACGTCCAGAGTATGCGCCTTTGTGGTCCCCTGGGGAAGTGCGCCCTTGACGGCATGAGGGCGGGAGTGAAGACTCCTTCAACAGAACGTTGAATTCCGTTACGTGGAAGTAAATCCCGTTTCCCGGAAGTAAAACGGCACCCAGGCAGCGTGAGAGGGGTCCGCGTGTCCGACGTAGAACTGGTGCTGCGCTCGACGCGCGTCATCACCCCGGAAGGGATCCGCGCCGCCTCGGTCGCGGTCTCCGCCGGAACGATCACGGCCGTCCTGCCGTACGACGCCGAGGTGCCGGCCGGTGCCCGCCTGGAGGACGTCGGCGACCACGTCCTGCTGCCCGGTCTGGTCGACACCCACGTGCACGTCAACGACCCCGGCCGCACCGAGTGGGAGGGCTTCTGGACCGCCACCCGCGCCGCAGCCGCCGGTGGCATCACCACCCTCGTCGACATGCCGCTCAACTCCCTCCCGCCCACCACGACCGTCGACCACCTCCGTACGAAGAAGGACGTCGCCGCCGACAAGGCCCACATCGACGTCGGCTTCTGGGGCGGCGCCCTGCCCGACAACGTCAAGGACCTGCGCCCGCTGCACGAGGCCGGCGTCTTCGGCTTCAAGGCATTCCTGTCGCCCTCCGGCGTGGACGAGTTCCCGCACCTCGACCAGGACCGGCTCGCCCGGTCCCTCGCCGAGATCGCCTCCTTCGGCGGCCTGCTGATCGTGCACGCCGAGGACCCGCACCACCTGGGCGCCGCCCCGCAGCGGGGCGGGCCCAAGTACGCCGACTTCCTGGCCTCCCGCCCGCGGGACGCGGAGGACACCGCGATCGCCCAGCTCATCGCCCAGGCGAAGCGTCTCGACGCGCGCGTGCACGTGCTCCACCTGTCCTCGTCCGACGCGCTGCCGCTGATCGCGGCGGCCAAGGCGGAGGGCGTCCGCGTCACGGTCGAGACCTGCCCGCACTACCTCACCCTCACCGCCGAGGAAGTCCCGGACGGCGCCAGCGAGTTCAAGTGCTGCCCGCCGATCCGCGAGTCCGCCAACCAGGACCTGCTCTGGCAGGCGCTGGCGGACGGCACCATCGACTGCGTGGTCACCGACCACTCGCCGTCGACGGCGGACCTGAAGACGGACGACTTCGCGACGGCGTGGGGCGGCATCTCCGGTCTCCAGCTGAGCCTGGCCGCGGTGTGGACGGAGGCGCGCAGGCGCGGCCACGGCCTGGAGGACGTGGTCCGCTGGATGTCGACGAGGACGGCCGCTCTGGTCGGCCTCGATCGGAAAGGCGCCATCGAGGCCGGCCGCGACGCCGACTTCGCGGTGCTCGCGCCCGACGAGACGTTCACCGTGGACCCGGCCGCCCTCCAGCACCGCAACCGCGTGACGGCGTACGCGGGCAAGACCTTGCACGGGGTCGTGAAGTCCACCTGGCTGCGCGGCGAACGCATCGTCGCGGACGGCGAGTTCACCGACCCGAAGGGCGAACTGCTCACCCGCACCCCCTGATCCACCTCTCTCGCTTCCGCTCCCGCACCCGCAGCGGCCGAATCCTGAAAGGCACACTTCGTGACGGCGCAGCCCGCATCCCCTCTGGCTCGTTTCACCGGCGACGCGAACCCCTACGGAGGCGGTGACCCGTACGCGGACTACCGCACCGCCGACTTCCCCTTCACCCGGTACACCGACCTCGCCGACCGGCAGCTCGGCGCCGCGGTGATCGCCGCCAACGACGAGTTCTTCGCCCAGCGGGAGAACCTGCTGGTTCCCGGGCCCGCCGAGTTCGACCCCGAGCACTTCGGGCACAAGGGCAAGATCATGGACGGCTGGGAGACCAGGCGCCGCCGAGGAGCCTCCGCCGACCACCCGTGGCCGACGGCCGAGGACCACGACTGGGCGCTGGTCCGCCTCGGTGCCCCCGGCGTCGTCCGCGGCATCGTCGTCGACACGGCCCACTTCCGCGGCAACTACCCGCAGGCGGTGTCGATCGAGGGCACGTCGGTGCCGGGGTCTCCTTCGCCGCAGGAGCTGCTGTCCGGTGACGTGAAGTGGACGACGCTCGTCCCCCGTACGGCGGTGGGCGGCCACGCGGCGAACGGCTTCGCGGTGTCGGTCGAACAGCGCTTCACGCACCTGCGCGTCAACCAGCACCCCGACGGCGGCATCGCGCGCCTTCGTGTGTACGGCGAGGTCGTCCCGGACCCGAAGTGGCTGGAGGTCCTCGGCACCTTCGACGTGGTCGCCCTGGAGAACGGCGGCCGGGCCGAGGACGCCTCCAACCTCTTCTACTCACCCGCCTCCAACACCATCCAGCCGGGCCGCTCCCGCAAGATGGACGACGGCTGGGAGACGCGCCGGCGCCGCGACCAGGGCAACGACTGGATCCGTTACCGCCTGGCCGCCCGGTCCCGGATCCGCGCGATCGAGATCGACACGGCGTACCTGAAGGGCAACAGCGCGGGCTGGGCGTCGGTGTCCGTGCGGGACGGAGCGGACGGTGCGTGGACGGAGATCCTCCCGCGCACCCGCCTCCAGCCCGACACCAACCACCGCTTCGTCCTCCCGACGCCGGCCGTCGGTACGCACGCGCGCGTGGACATCTATCCCGACGGCGGGATCTCCCGGCTGCGGTTGTTCGGCTCGCTGACGGAAAGTGGCGCCGCGGCGCTGTCGGCACGTCATCAGGAGCTGGGCGGCTGACGCAGGGCGGGCCGCGCCCCCGCCTTCCCGTCCCTGGGGGCACGGGCTGAAATCAGCCCCTCCGGCGTTTGAGGAGCGGGGTCTGGGGCGAGCCCCAGAAGGACGGGAAGGGGAACGGGAACGGGAAGGGCAACGGGAAGGGGCGGCGGGGGGCGAAACCCCACCGCCCCCGGCATCACGCCGCAAACCCCCCGTCCACCGAGAACTCCGCGCCCGTGACGTACTCCGCCCCCGCCAGATGCGCGACCGTGGACGCCACCTCCTCGGCATTGCCGAAACGCCCCAGTGCCGTCATACCCGCCTGGCCCGCCGCGAACGGCCCGTCCGCCGGGTTCATGTCCGTGTCGATGGGCCCGGGATGCACGATGTTCGCCGTGATTCCCCGCCCGCCCAGCTCTCTGGCGAGGGCCTTCGTCAGGCCGGTCAGGGCCGCCTTGCTCATCGCGTAGAGCGTGCCGCCGGGCCCCGGCACGCGCTGGGTCATGCAGCTGCCGATGGTGATGATCCGGCCGCCGGGGCCCATCCGTGCGGCGGCCGCCTGTGAGGCCAGGAAGACGGCACGCACGTTGACGGCCAGAACGCGGTCCACGTCGGCGAGCGAGTGGTTTTCCAGGGGCCCGAGCGCGCCCACGCCCGCGTTGTTCACCAGCACGTCGAGCCGCCCCCCGAGCGCCTCAGCCGTACGTGCCACCGCCCCCGCCGCCTCGTCCGCGTCCGCGGAGTCGGCCCGCAGGGCCACGGCCCGGCGCCCGAGCGCCTCGACGGACCGTACGACGTCCTCGGCCGCCGACTTGCCGTCCACGTAGGTGAGCGCCACATCCGCGCCCTCACGGGCCAGCCGCAGAGCCGTCGCCGCGCCGATGCCACGGCTGCCGCCGGTCACGAGGGCCACCTTGTCGTTCAGAGATCCATGGGAAGTCGTCATGCATCCATCCCACCGGCCGGCGGCCCCGGACGCTGGCGGTGTACGGACATCGAGTTCGCCCGTCGAGACCGTCGGCGGTCACAGGAGGTGATCCACCGCCGACCGCTGAGTTGCGGGTGCCGGTCGGGTCTGCCCTGATGGCAACAGACCCCCACTCAAGAGCAGGAGGCGCCCCCATGGGCAAGCTCGTCCTCACTTCCTTCGTCACCCTCGACGGCGTCCACCAGGCCCCCGGCGGCCCCAAGGAGGACACACGCGACGGCTTCCGGCAGGGCGGCTGGACCGTCCCGTACTGGGACGACGACTTCGGCCGGTTCGTCAACGGCGTCTTCGACCACGTCGGCGCCTTCCTCCTCGGCCGTCGTACGTACGAGATCTTCGCCGCGTACTGGCCGAAGAACACCGATCCGGCCGATCCGGTCGCCTCGAAGCTGAACGCCCTGCCGAAGTACGTCGCCTCCGCGACCCTCACGGACCCCGGCTGGTCCGGCACCACCGTGATCGGCGGCGACCTGGCCAAGGAGGTCACGGCCCTCAAGGAGCGCACCGACGGCGAGCTCCAGGTGCACGGCAGCGGTGCCCTCGCCCGGTCGCTGCTCGACCTCGGCCTCGTCGACACCGTCCACCTGCTGACCTTCCCGGTCGTGCTGGGTGCCGGTCGCCGCCTGTTCGCCGAGGGCGCCGTACCGACCGCCTTCCGGCACGTCGGCGGGCAGGTCACGGGGGCGGGCGTCTCCATCCAGTCGTACGACGTGACCGGCCGTCCGGAGTACGGAACCTACGAGCTCCCCGAAGGTTAACTTCCCGAAAAACTCATCGGACTTGACGGGAAAATCTCCGGAGTTGTCATTGATATGCCATCTTCTATGCGCGTCGTCATCGGGTCATGAGATACCCCCCACGCGCCACCCGGATCGGCGCCTCAGCTGGGGCGGTGGGGGTCGATTCGGCGACGGCCGGCTCGGCCAGCTCGCCGCCGAGAAGGCTGGTCAGCGTCCAGCCGGCCCGTAGCGCGGTGTCGGCGCGGACGAATGACACGTTGTGGTCCGGATAGCGGCGGGTGAGGATCTGTTCGCTGACGGCCAGTGCGAAGGCGTGTCCCAACTCCTAGGACTGCAGCGCCTTGTAGTACATGGCGATCCGATTGCCCTCGTCGGACAGGCCGAGCAGGTTGCCCTCCTGCGGCAGGCTGAGCTGGGTCTCGGTACGGGCGCTGAGCGCCTGGCAGTACTTCAGACTGCCCCAGTGCTCGGCCGGCCCGCGCGAGGCACCGCGCTGGGACAGCGCCGGCCCGCGGCCCAGGTGATGCAGGACGTCCCAGAACGTCAACGTGACGGACAAGCCGACCTCCGTGCCGTGGGGCGGACGCAGCCCTGGCTTGCGCCGCAGCGGCTCGTAGGTCTCACCCGTCCGCTTCGGCCCTCATAAGCCCAGGTCAGAGTGGTGCGGTCGGATTACCACGAGTACACGGTCATCACGCCCGGCTCGTCCGCGCGCGGAGCTCGCCGCATCGCCACCGGTGAGGCGTACCAGGAGGACCACTACACGGCCGACGACTACGCCTCGTTCGACCTGGTCGACCACGACTGCTGAGCCGGGCGTCACCGCCGGCTCTCGGCCACGGCGAACAGCGCGAACGCCAGCACGACCAAGGTGACGCTCGCGTAGATCTCGTAGCCGTCGAGGAAGCCGATCCGTTGCACGAACCCCACGTGCCAGTCGGTGAACTCGTGCAGCAGACCCATCGCGCCCTGCACCAGGGCAAGAAGACCGAGCAGCTCCAGCAGTTGCTTCATGGAAGGACCCTCGCCCCGCGGACCCCCCACCCACATCGGCCGCGGGGCGAGGCACGTCCGACGGAAGTCCCCGATCCCGTCGGGCCTGCCGCGCCGAAAGTCTTCGATGCCGCGACTTTGGTCGCGGAACCGGTGCATCCGGAGGTGCCACGGGCCGCCCCCGCATAGATTCGTCGACCGTGAGCAGTGACGAGACGGCGTCCGAAACGCCTGCTTTCCCAGGGTGGCGCTGGCTGCTGCCCTCCGCCGTGATCCACGAGCTCGACCCCGAGGCGGGCCGGGCCGGGCGGCGGCCCCGGCGGACCGCGCGCGACTGGATCGTCGACTTCTTCGGCTTCCTGCTGGCCGTCGTCATCGGCCTCGCCGTCGCGGACACCCTCTCCGACGATCCCGACCTCCCGCACGCCGTCGTCGTGACCGACCAGCTGCTGGGCGCCCTCGCCTGTGCCGCGGTATGGCTGCGCCGCCGGTGGCCCCTCGGTCTCGCCGTCGCGACGATCCCCCTCGCCTTCGTCTCGACCACCTCGGCCGGCGCCGGCGTCGTCGCCCTGTTCACGCTCGCCGTGCACCGGCCGTTCCGGTACGCGGCCTGGGTCGGCGGCATGCAGCTCGTCCTGATCCCGCTCCTGCTGTGGGTGCGCCCCGACCCCGACCTGTCGTACGCGCCGGCGGTGGTGTTCACCCTGCTCCTCACCGTGGCGATCACCGGCTGGGGCATGTTCGTACGGTCCAAGCGGCAGCTCATGCTGAGCCTGCGCGACCGCGCCCGGCGTGCCGAGACGGAGGCACGGCTGCGCGCGGAGCAGGCGCAGCGGCTCGCCCGCGAGGCCATCGCCCGGGAGATGCACGACGTGCTCGCGCACCGGCTGACCCTGCTGAGCGTGCACGCCGGCGCCCTGGAGTTCCGGCCGGACGCGCCCCGCGAGGAGGTGGCCAGGGCGGCCGGTGTCATCCGGGAGAGCGCGCACGAGGCCCTGCAGGACCTGCGGGAGATCATCGGCGTCCTGCGGGCGGGCGACTCCGACGACGCGGGCCGCCCCCAGCCGACGCTCGCCGGGCTCGACACGCTGGTCGCCGAGTCCCGCGAGGCCGGGATGAAGGTCACCCTCGACAGCCGTGTCACCGACTCCGCCGCCGTCCCGGCCTCGGTCGGGCGCACCGCCTACCGCATCGCCCAGGAGGGCCTCACCAACGCCCGCAAGCACGCCCACGGCGCCGAGGTCACGGTGTCCGTCACCGGCGCCCCGGGGGAGGGCCTGGCCATGTCGGTGCGCAATCCGGCGCCCGACGGGCAGGTCCCCCATGTCCCCGGTTCCGGACAGGGGCTGATCGGTCTGACCGAACGCGCGACGCTGGCCGGGGGCCGTCTGGAGCACGGGCCGGAGGATGGCGGGGGGTTCGGGGTGCGGGCGTGGTTGCCGTGGCGGTGACCCCTGCGGCGGGTGGTTCCGCCGCCCCCAACTCACCCGCGACAACGGTGATTCGCCCGCGGCGCAACCGTGATTACGTAGCCCCCATGACTGCGATCAGACTGCTGCTCGTCGACGACGACCCGTTGGTCCGGGCCGGCCTGTCCTTGATGATGGGCGGCGCCGACGACATCGAGATCGTCGGTGAGGCCGCCGACGGCGGCGAGGTCGAGGAGCTCGTAGACCGCACCCGCCCGGATGTCGTCCTCATGGACATCCGGATGCCGTCGGTGGACGGCCTGACCGCCACCGAGCGGCTGCGCGGCCGGCCCGAGGCCCCGCAGGTCGTGGTCCTCACCACCTTCCACGCCGACGAGCAGGTTCTGTGGGCCCTGCGCGCGGGCGCCGCCGGATTCGTCCTCAAGGACACCCCGCCCGCCGAGATCGTCGACGCGGTGCGCCGCGTCGCGGCAGGCGACCCCGTCCTGTCGCCCACCGTGACCCGCCAGTTGATGCAGCACGCCGTCGGAACCGCCGCCGACACGCGCCGCACGCGCACGCGTGCCCGGATCGCCGCCCTCAACGACCGCGAACGCGAGGTCGCCGTCGCCGTCGGCCGGGGCCTGTCCAACGCCGAGATCGCCGCCGCGCTCTTCATGAGCGTCGCCACGGTCAAGACCCACGTCTCCCGCATCCTGGCCAAGCTCGACCTCAACAACCGGGTGCAGATCGCCCTGTTGACCTACGACGCGGGGCTGCTGGAGGAGTTGGAGGAGGACGGGCGCTGACCGCGGCACCGCGCGTCGTCCGGGGGAGGGGACGCCGGGGGAGGAGGCGAGGGGGAAGCGGGGTCGAAGGGGCGGTGCCCCGTCACAGCACCGGCGCGCCGGCCGCGCCCGCGATCTCCGAGAGCCCCACGACCCGCCGCTCCCGCCGCGACACCTCACACGCCTCGGCGATCCGCAAGGCCTGCAGCGCCTCGCGGCCGTCGCACGGGTTCGGCCGCGCACCTCGTACGACCTCGACGAACTCGCACAGCTCCGCCTCGTACGCAGGTCCGAACCGCTCCAGAAACCCCGTCCACGGCTTGTCCGCGGCCGGCGGCCCGGTCGGCTCGGTGGACGCGATGGGCGTCCGGTCGTCCAGGCCGACCACGATCTGGTCCAGCTCCCCGGCGAGCTCCATGCGCACGTCGTACCCGGCCCCGTTCAGCCGCGTCGCCGTCGCCGTGGCGAGCGTGCCGTCGTCCAGGGTGAGCAGCGCCGCACCCGTGTCGATGTCGCCCGCCTCGCGGAACATCGCGGGGCCCGCGTCGGACCCGGCCGCGTACACGTCGACGACCTCGTGTCCCGTCACCCAGCGCAGGACGTCGAAGTCGTGGATCAGGGTGTCCCGGTACAGCCCGCCGGACACGGGCAGATACGCGGCCGGCGGCGGCGCCTGGTCGGACGTCAGTGCCCGCACGGTGTGCAGCCTCCCGAGCCGTCCCGAGCGCACCGCGTCCCGCGCGCCCGTGTAGCCCGCGTCGAAACGACGCTGGAACCCCATCTGCAGGATCGTTCCGGCCGTCTCGACCTCACCGATCGCCTGTAAGGTGCCCGCCAGATCCAGCGCGATGGGCTTCTCGCAGAACACGGGGAGCCCCGAGCGTGCTGCCCGACCGATCAGTTCGGCGTGCGCCGACGTCGCCGTCGTGATCACCACTGCGTCCACGCCCCACGTGAAGATCTCGTCCACTCCCGGCGCCGCCGTCTCGCCCAGCCGGTGGGCCAGATCCTGGGCCCGCGTGGGGTCCACGTCCGTGAGGATCAAGGAGCCGACCTCCCGGTGTCGGCTGAGGGTGTTCGCATGGATGGTGCCTATGCGGCCCGTACCGATGACTCCGATGCGCATGTGACCAACCTGCGTGCAGACCCGGCAGGCTGTCAATGCGTATGTCCGGACAATCGAACTACACAACTTCCCGTCAACCATCCGCGGAGCTACGCTCGGCCCCGTGCCGAAACCAGGAGTGGACCCGACCGTGACGCTCGAGCTCAGTGTGGACCGGAGCAGCCCGGTGCCGTTGTACTTCCAGCTGTCCCAGCAGTTGGAGGCCGCCATCGAGCACGGAGCCCTGACGCCCGGAAGCCTGCTGGGCAACGAGATCGAGCTCGCGGCCCGGCTCGGCCTGTCCCGGCCCACCGTCCGCCAGGCCATCCAGTCGCTCGTCGACAAGGGCCTGATGGTGCGCCGCCGCGGCGTCGGCACCCAGGTCGTGCACAGCCAGGTCAAGCGTCCCCTGGAGCTCAGCAGCCTCTACGACGATCTGGAGGCGGCAGGCCAGCGCCCCGCGACGAAAGTCCTCGTCAACACCCTCGTCCCGGCGACCGCGGAGATCGCGGCCGCTCTCGGCGTGGCCGAGGACAGCGACGTACACCGGGTGGAACGGCTGCGTCTGGCGCACGGCGAGCCGATGGCGTACCTCTGCAACCACCTGCCGCCCGGGCTGCTCGACCTGGACACCGGGCAGCTGGAGGCCACGGGCCTGTACCGCATGATGCGGGCCGCCGGGATCACGCTGCACAGTGCGCGGCAGTCCATCGGCGCCCGCGCGGCCACCGCTGTCGAGGCCGAGCGGCTCGCCGAGGAGGCCGGCGCCCCGCTGCTCACCATGCAGCGCACGACCTTCGACGACACCGGCCGAGCGGTCGAGTTCGGCAGCCACACCTACCGGCCCACCCGCTACTCCTTCGAGTTCCAGCTGCTCGTACGACCCTGAAGACAAGGTTCCGGTTCGTCGCATTGTCAGGACAAGCGGCCGAGCCGGCCCCGGTCACCGGAAGCAAGATCGTCGCGAGCCGCACGCCCACCTGGTATGAGAGGGATTCGTGCTGCCGAAGCGGGGCACGATGATGGCAGTCGCACCCGACCCGCGCCCGACACGTCACAGGAACCGCCCCTTTCCTCCCCCGCACGGCACCCACCGCAACCGTGAGGCAGAATCAGGGCCGATGAGCACCTACGGCAACTTCAGCGCCCCCATCGGCTCCCGCCGCGCGCCAGCGCTCCGCACGGTCGGCACGAGGGAGCGCCGCTCGCACCTCACCGCACCCCGCGTGCCCACCGTCGGTATCGACATCGGCGGCACGAAGGTGATGGCGGGCGTCGTCGACGCCGACGGCAACATCCTGGAGAAACTGCGCACGGAGACCCCGGACAAGTCCAAGAGCCCGAAGGTCGTGGAGGACACGATCGTCGAGCTGGTCCTGGACCTGTCCGACCGCCACGACGTGCACGCGGTCGGCATCGGCGCGGCCGGCTGGGTCGACGCCGACCGCAACCGCGTCCTGTTCGCACCGCACCTGTCCTGGCGCAACGAGCCCCTCAGGGACCGCATCTCCAGCAGGCTGTCCGTGCCCGTCCTCGTCGACAACGACGCCAACACCGCCGCCTGGGCGGAATGGCGCTTCGGCGCGGGCCGCGGCGAGGACCACCTCGTCATGATCACGCTCGGCACCGGCATCGGCGGCGCGATCCTCGAGGACGGACAGGTCAAGCGCGGCAAGTACGGCGTCGCCGGCGAGTTCGGCCACATGCAGGTCGTGCCCGGCGGCCACCGCTGCCCGTGCGGCAACCGCGGCTGCTGGGAGCAGTACAGCTCCGGCAACGCCCTGGTCAGGGAGGCGCGCGAACTCGCCGCGGCCGACTCCCCGGTGGCGTACGGGATCATCGAGCACGTCAAGGGCAACATCGGCGACATCACCGGCCCGATGATCACCGAGCTGGCCCGCGAGGGCGACGCCATGTGCATCGAGCTGCTCCAGGACATCGGCCAGTGGCTCGGCGTCGGCATCGCCAACCTGGCCGCCGCCCTCGACCCGTCCTGCTTCGTGATCGGTGGCGGTGTCTCGGCCGCCGACGGCCTGCTGATCGGCCCCGCGCGGGACGCGTTCAAGCGGCAGCTCACCGGCCGCGGCTACCGCCCCGAGGCCCGGATCGTCCGCGCCCAGCTCGGCCCCGAGGCCGGCATGGTCGGCGCCGCCGACCTGTCCCGCCTGGTCGCCCGCCGCTTCCGCCGCGCCAAGCGCCGCCGGGTGGAGCGGTACGAGCGGTACGAGCGGTACACGGAGGCCCGCCGGACGTCCCAGGACACGGCGTGACCGCGTCACTGCCACGCCGGGCCATGACCCCGGACGAGCCGTCGCAGGAGGACCGCCGGCACCGGAACCGGCGCCGGGCGCTCACGCTGCTCATCATCGTGCTGCTCATCGGTGTCCCGGCCGGCTACCTCGTGATCTCCGCGAACCAGAGCCGCGACAGCGGCAAGGACAAGGAGGCGAAGTACTCGGCCACCGGCCTCAGCGAGGGCTGGCCGTCCAAGGTGCAGCGCCGCCTCTACCAGGTGCCGGTCCCGCACCCGGCGGACCACATCGCCTACTACGAGACCAACAACTGGAAGACCAGCCGCCTCTACGTCCAGTTCCGGACCAGTGCCGCCGGTCTCGACGCCTTCCTCACCGGCGTGGGCGTCAACCGGGAGGACCTCGAACAGGGCGAAATCACCATCAGCACACGTGACCAGAGCGTCAGCGGCTGGTCGTTCAAGGGCCCGGGCCCGTGGTTCGGCCTCGTCCACACGCAGAAGAACCCGGCCCCCACCCAGGACATCGTCGTGAACCTGTCCAAACCGGTCTCGCCCATGGTCTACGTCGTCTCGCGCACGGTTCCCTAGAACGACGGGCCCCCGCCGGTCGCCGGAGCCGATTGTCAGAGCCCGCCCGTAGAGTCGAAGACGACTGGTCCGGCACAGGGGCGGGAGGTGACAGGACGTATGAGCGACATGGCGGCGGTGACGCCCGGCAGCCCGGGCCGAGCGGTCGCGTCCCCGGCGTCGGCGGACCGCTCCGTCCCCGTCCGGCTCGCGGCCGTGTTCCTGCCCGCGCCCCTCCCGCGCGAGGGACGGATGGCCTTCTGGGACCCGGAGGACGGGCGGCCGAGCGCGGCCGACACCGAGCTCACCGTCGTACGACGACATGGTGGCGGAGTACGCCGCAGGGCGGTCCCCGCGCTGTCGCTGCCCCTCGGCGAAGCCCTGCCGCTCCTCGTCGGCGCCCGGCGCGATCCCGCCGCCCACCCCGCCACCGCCTGCTGGGGCGCGGCCGCGCTGCACGCGCTGCGGCTCACCGCCCGCGGCCGACTGCTGCCCGGCCTGACGGCCACCGGCCATGACGCCTGGCGGGCCGGCCCCCTCGACCCGGACGACATCGCCCACCTGCGCGCGGTCGCGGCCGCCCTGCCGTACGAAGGGCACGCGGTCCCGCTGCCCGGCCCGGGCGCGATCCGGCTGCCCGAACCGGAAG
The DNA here is from genome assembly GCF_042714835.1 of Streptomyces sp. NPDC058678. Classification (NCBI taxonomy): domain Bacteria; kingdom Bacillati; phylum Actinomycetota; class Actinomycetes; order Kitasatosporales; family Streptomycetaceae; genus Streptomyces; species Streptomyces sp. NPDC058678. The sequence goes on from NZ_JBHXSG010000027.1 coordinate 124,987, forward strand.
CGCTGATGCGCTCCTTCCTGGACGCGGTCGCGGACACCCTGCCCCGCACCCCGGCCGCCGCGTTCGCCTCCGGCAAGCCGTTCGCGGCGCGCGAGCCGCAGCGGCTGCCCGGCGCCGCCGACTGGGCCGCGGAGGTCGCCGCCGGCATGGACGCGGGCGTGCGGATCTCACTCCGCCTGGACCTGTCGGCGTACAACCTGTTCGACAGCAGCGGCGACGGGACGCGCCACGCGGGCGCGGCGATCGTCCAGGTGCACAGCCTCGCCGACCCCACCCTCGTGGTCGACGCGGCCGCCCTGTGGGCGGGCGACGCGGACGCGGCCTTCGGCCCCCGCACGCGCGTGGACGCGGCCCTCGCGGTGCGGCGCGCGGCCCGTGTGTGGCCGCCCCTCGACCGGCTCTCCGAGCAGGACGTGCCCGACGTACTGGCCCTGTCCGACGAGGAGTTGGGCGACCTGCTCGGCGTGGCGGCGACCCGGCTCGCGGCGGCCGGCGTGGCCGTGCACTGGCCGCGGGACCTGGCGCAGGACCTCACCGCGGCCGCGGTGGTGCGACCCGCGCCCGGCTCGGCGACCGACGGCACCGGTTTCTTCGAGAGCGAGGAACTGCTCCAGTTCCGCTGGCAGTTGGCGCTCGGCGGCGATCCGCTCAGCGAGGGCGAGATGGACACGCTCGCCGAGGCCCATCGCCCGGTCGTCCGGCTGCGGGACCAGTGGGTGCTGGTCGACCCCGCCCTCGTCCGCAAGGCACGCAAGCGCGAACTGGGCCTGCTCGACCCGGTCGACGCGCTCTCCGTCGCCCTCACCGGCAGCGCGGAGGTCGACGGCGAGACGGTCGAGGCGGTCCCGGCCGGCGCCCTGGCCACCCTGCGCGACCGCCTGACGGCCGGCGTGCGGCCCGCGGAGCCGCCACCCGGCCTGCAGGCCACCCTCCGCGACTACCAACTCCGCGGCCTGGCCTGGCTGGACCTCATGACCTCCCTCGGCCTCGGCGGCTGCCTCGCCGACGACATGGGACTCGGCAAGACCATCACCCTCATCGCCCTGCACCTGCGCCGAGCCCGGACCGAACCCACACTGGTGGTCTGTCCGGCCTCCCTGCTGGGCAACTGGCAGCGGGAGATCACCCGGTTCGCGCCCGGCGTCCCCGTCCGCCGCTTCCACGGCCCGGACCGCAGCCTGGACGACCTCGACGGCGGCTTCGTCCTGACGACGTACGGCACCATGCGGTCGGCGGCACCGCGACTGGCCGAGCAGCCCTGGGGCATGGTCGTCGCGGACGAGGCCCAGCACGTCAAGAACCCGTACTCGGCGACCGCGAAGGCGCTGCGCACGATCCCGACCTCCGCGCGCGTGGCCCTCACCGGCACGCCGGTGGAGAACAACCTGTCGGAGCTGTGGGCCCTGCTGGACTGGACGACACCGGGCCTGCTGGGCCCCCTGAAGTCCTTCCGCGCCCGCCACGCGCGCGCCGTGGAGAACGGCGAGGACGACGAGGCGGTCGCCCGGCTGGCCCGCCTCGTGCGCCCCTTCCTCCTGCGCCGCAAGAAGTCCGACCCCGGCATCGTCCCCGAGCTGCCGCCCAAGACGGAGACCGACCACCCGGTCCCGCTCACCCGCGAACAGGCCGCGCTCTACGAGGCGGTGGTGCGCGAGTCGCTGCTGGCCATCGAGACCGCGCAGGGCATCGGCCGCCGCGGCCTGGTGCTCAAGCTGCTGTCCGCCCTCAAGCAGATCTGCGACCACCCGGCGCTCTACCTCAAGGAGGACGTTCCGGCCGCGGCCACCGACCGGCTCGCCGCCCGCTCCGGCAAGATGGCCCTGCTCGACGAACTGCTGGACACGCTGCTCGCGGAGGACGGCTCGGCGCTCGTCTTCACGCAGTACGTCGGCATGGCCCGCCTGATCACCTCCCACCTCACCGCCCGCGCGGTCCCGGTGGACCTCCTGCACGGCGGCACACCGGTACCGGAGCGCGAACGCATGGTGGACCGCTTCCAGAGCGGGGAGACCCCGGTCCTGGTGCTGTCGTTGAAGGCGGCCGGCACCGGCCTGAACCTCACCCGCGCGGGCCACGTCGTCCACTTCGACCGCTGGTGGAACCCGGCCGTGGAGGAACAGGCCACCGACCGCGCCTACCGCATCGGCCAGACCCAGCCCGTCCAGGTCCACCGCCTCATCACCGAGGGCACCGTCGAGGACCGCATCGCCGAGATGCTGGAGGCCAAGCGGGCACTCGCCGACGCGATCCTCGGCTCCGGCGAGTCCGCCCTCACAGAACTGACCGACCGCGAACTCACCGACCTGGTCTCCCTGCGGAGGACCCAGTGACCCCCCACCCCGCCGACCAGGCACGCCGCGCACTCCAGCAGGCCCGGGAGCGCGCCGCCGGCCGCGAGGCGGCCGGGGATGCCGGGCGGCGAAGGGCGCCCGCGGAGGCCGGGGATGCCGGGGATGCTGGGCGGCGAAGGGCGCCCGCGGAGGCCGGGGATGCCGAGTCGTCAGAGGGAGACACGGCACC